>JAVXNL010000096.1:0-1521 GCA_036645795.1 Clostridia bacterium | reverse complement strand
GTATACACATTGCCACAAATCGACTTTTAAGATTTATCTTGTAAATATAAATATACAGGATAAAATCACAAAAGCCGATTTTACAATAATTAGATTACATAAAAAATATTTATTGCTATATAAGTCTTTAATTATACTATCAATTTCCTTTTCAAAATCTAAACTTATGCAAAATCTTATGGAATTCATACTTAACTTTCTTTTTTCTTTGAACATTTTTAATATTGCTAAACAAAACTTTCTTATGATATTTAGATTTTTTTGACTATTTTCTAAGAATGTTTTGTTTTTATCTTCTTTAAAAACCATATCAAGATAATAGTGTAGCTGGTTTTCTATTTTCCATTCGCCTCTTATTGAGTTATATAATAATTGTATATGCTCTGCGGCAATATTAGATATATAATATCTTGTATCCTTTACTTCTTTTCCATCTTTTTCATATGTTCTAGTCATAATTCCAATAGATTTTAAATCTTTCCAATTATCTTTAAATGCTAACCATTCTATATCATTTGTAAATATACATTCTCTTGTTTCAGGAACACCATGAGCTTTCTCAATTACTCGTATACAGTTTTCTTTTTTGGCTTTTTTCTTTAATTTCTCATCTTTAAAATATTCGCTTATATTTTCTTCCAAATTTTTCTGATTGCCTTTAACAGGAGCTACATAATATGAGTGGTTACTAGCAATATATTCAATAGTGTTAATTTGTGTACTCATAGCATCAAATGTAATTACACAATTTTTGATATTTACTCTTTTTAAAAGTTCTATACCAGTTGGTATTTCATTAGTCTTATCTGATATAAATTCAGTTGCTTCACAAAATTCATTTTTCAATGAATATATACTCATTGCATTCATTTTTGCTACTTTACCACTTTTTGATTTTTTTCTATTTGATGAATTTGCTGTTTTTCCATCCATTGATTTAATATCATCTATTTCGATTTTTTTATCCTTATATATACTACGATTTTTAGTTAGAAATTTGCTAAGAACTCTTAAACAAACATTTTCTAATTCTTTTGAATTTACAAATGCAACAACCCTTTGTATTGCAGATTTTGATGGCTTTCCATTTTCATATCCTACATATTTGTCCAGCCATTCATAATGTCTATTCATAAATAGATATATTTCTTCAAATGTATTACATTTACTAAATAATGCAAATATTACAGTTAGCATTATACTCTCTAATGAATGAAGAACGTATCCAGGTTCACGCTTATCAGTTACCTCATCAAATTCGATTGCAAAGTCATGTATAAACTCTGCATCTGACATAATATCTTCAAATTCAATATCATTTATTTTTGATTCTTCATCAATCATATCTGCAAGTCCATTTAATATTTTTGATTTTTTAGGCATACTAATCATCTCCAATATAAGTATATCATATTTATAAACTTTTTTCTACACATTGCCGCAAATCGACTTTTGTGATTTTATCCTGAAAAAAGCTTGACAAAAGTGTACATTTGTCATAGAATAATTACATGAGAGGTG
>JAVXNL010000095.1:0-1573 GCA_036645795.1 Clostridia bacterium | reverse complement strand
CGAAACTAAAAATAATTAGATGTTTTAGGACGTTATCTGGTGCTGAAGATTATTGTAATGCAAAAAGTATAATAAATACATGTAAAAAGCAAGCATTGACTATCGGAGAAGTAATGAAAGAGATAATGTCTGGTAATGCAAAAGTATTTGATTTTCAAAATAAAGATAAGAGATTAGAAATAGCATAATTCCTAATCTCTTATATTCTTTTTATAAAAAGTAGTAAACAGTAACAAAAAATATTCTAGTGTAATTTATTATGTGAATTATTGCTTGAAAAACCAGTAAATTTATGATATAATACAATTTATATAAAATCAAAGAAAAGAGAGTATTAAATGAAAGAAATATTTAGAATATTTGCTGTTATAACTTTTATTTGGTTATGTGTTTTTATACCACTTAATACAAATAAAGAAAAAATAGTTGAAAGTTCAGATAAAGTAAAAGAGAATATAACAAAACTTTTTACTACTAGTACAAAGCAAGTAGAAATGACAAGTAATGATATAAAATTTGATATGGATCTTCGTGATCCGGTGTCATATACAGCTGCAGACTATAATAAAGCACTTGCAGGCACTCCACTTCAAGGATTAGGACAAGCCTTTAAAGACTGCGAGAAAACAGAGGTAAGTTCTCTATTTATGGCAGCTCTAGCATGTCACGAAAGTGGTTATGGTTCATCAGCTCTAAGCAGAAACAAAAACAATCTATTTGGATTTATGGCCTATGATAAAGATCCTTACAATAGTGCAAAACAGTTTTCAAGTAAAGAAGAATGTATTAAATATGTATCTAAATATTTAAAAACAAATTATCTTACAGGAAATGGTCAGATGTTTAATGGATATAACTTAAGTGCTGTAAATAAAAAATACGCTTCTGATAAAGCGTGGGCTGATAAAGTATTTAATATAATGCAAGATTTACAAAAGAAGATGATGTAACCAGTAAAACAGTCTTAAGATTTTTTTGAAAAGCCGTATAAATTTAAAATCCAACTTAAAAACATAAAACAACCTCAAACGTTGATTTATCAATAATTTAAGGTAAAGCAAAAAGCATACAGACTACTTTTGAAAGTAGCTGTATGCTTATATTTTGGTTCTCCAAACATGACTCGAACCTGTGACCCTACGGTTTCACAGGTTCATTTGCTATTAGTGGTAGTTATTTTCTAAGAGTGCCATCTATTGCACTTTTTTCCCTACCCTTTTTGTTCTTTTATAGCCTTTAATGCCCTATAGTTCCAACCCAACTACTGCATAACTACTGAATTTACTGTTTTGAGGAGGATATTCATAATAATTTTTATATTTCTTTACTTCCTATATCTCTTGCTGGGTTATCAGTTTCATCATTTTCTAGTGAGACCTCAGTGTTAACCATACCTTTTAAAGTATTTACAAAATCATTATTTTCTTTTTGAGGATTCGTTTCCTTCATAAAAGCAGTTTCAATTTCTTGTAACACTGCTGCTATATTAGGATCTCTTTCCTTTTTAAAGAAATTTTCAAGTGCATCTAATTCTTCTTTATTATCATATATAATTCCTGTTTCTTTGTTTTTA
>JAVXNL010000094.1:0-1637 GCA_036645795.1 Clostridia bacterium | reverse complement strand
CTTATATGGAGCGTTGCAGATAAATTAACAGGTGTGTATAAGCCACATGAATATGGAGATGTTATTTTACCCTTAACAGTATTAAAAAGATTTGATTCTGTTTTGATAGATACAAAAGCAAAAGTATTAGAAGCAAGTAAAAAGTTTCCAGAGACTTTTGCACAAAGAGATTTTATTTTAAAAGAAACATCTGAACAAAATTTTTATAATACGAGTGAATATGATTTTAAAAAATTATTAGACGAGCCTGCCAATATAGAAACTAATTTTTATAATTATATTAATGGCTATTCAAAAGAAGTAGTTGATATTATTGAAAATTTTGATTTAGAGAGACACATAAAAAGAATGGCAAATAATAATATTTTATTTACTGTTATAGAAGCATTTAATCAAAAAAATGCAAATTTACATCCAAGTGAAGTTACTAATATTGAAATGGGTTATATTTTCGAAGAAATAATAAGAAGATTTTCAGAATCACACAATGAAGAAGCAGGACAACACTATACACCACGAGAAGTAATTGAACTTATGGTAAATATAGTGTTTGAAGATCAAGAGGATTTGGCTGATTCAGCAAAAATAAAAACAGTATATGATGGAGCGTGTGGTACAGGCGGCATTTTATCTGCAAGTATGGAATATGCTTCAAAATTAAATAATTCATCTAAAATGATAGTTTATGGACAAGAACTAAATGAGCAAACTTATGCTATTTGTAAGGCAGATATGCTTATTAAAGGAGAAGATTCAAATAATATAAGACAAGGAAATACTTTATCTGATGATAAATTTCCTGGAGAAAAATTTGACTATATTATGATGAATCCTCCATTTGGTAGAGAATGGAAAAATGAAAAATCAGCAGTTGAACAAGAGGCTAAAAAAGGAGTAGATGGAAGATTTCCTGCAGGTACTCCTGCTATTTCAGATAGTCAATTATTATTTTTACAAAATGCAGTTTCAAAAATGAGAAATGATGGTTCAAAAATAGCCATAATACATAATGGCTCGGCATTGTTTAAGGGAGATGCAGGTTCAGGAGAATCTGAAATAAGAAGATATGTAATAGAAAACGATTTATTAGATTGTATTATCCAATTGCCAAATGATTTATTCTACAATACGGGAATAGCAACATATATATGGGTATTATCTAATAAAAAACCAGAACATAGACAAGGAAAAGTTCAACTTATCAACGCTAGTGAATATTACAAAAAAATGAGAAAATCATTAGGAAACAAAAGGAATGAAATGACTACAGAGCAAATTAATAAAATAACTAAAATATACGGTGATTTTGTTAAATCAGACGTTTCCAAAATTTATGACAACGATTTCTTTGGATATAGAAAAGTCACAGTATTACAAGCTCAAGTAGATGAAAACAATAAAATGATTTTAAATAAAAAAGGAGAATCAATTCAAGATAAAGAAAAAGGAACAGATACAGAATCAATACCACTAACTGAAAATGTAAAAGAATACATGGAAAGAGAAGTATTACCTTTTGCACCTAATTCATATATAGATAATTCAAAAACAAAAATAGGATATGAAATTTCATTTACAAAATATTTCTATAAATATCAAGAACCAAGAAGTACAAAAGAAATTATGAATGAAATATT
>JAVXNL010000093.1:0-1913 GCA_036645795.1 Clostridia bacterium | reverse complement strand
TAAAAATTTCTTTTACAAATTTCATTTTACCTATTGACATATCACCGATTTACTTTTCATATATATTATTTTACCATTTTAGTCGACAAAATACAACAAAAGTTTTACATTTATACTATTTTATATTAAAATTATGTTACTAGTTCCTAAAAAATAATAAAGAAAAAAATATTCCAGTCATTATATAGTGACCTGGATATTTTTGTATATATTATATATTATATATTGTTTTATAGAAATCTAATCTTTACTTTTTACAAGTGTTTATTATACTTTTTATGTTTAAGTGATTTTGCGCTTCTTGCATACAAAAAAACTCATACATCATTATTGCAGGAACTTTTATTTATACGCTTTTTTCACTATTTCTACTTTTTCTATACGAATTATCCCATTCACATCTTATTTTTAATATGATAGCAGCAACCATTGCAAGGACTATAATACTAATTGCTATATTAAAAGGGATATTTAATAAAATTATAGATGACAACGCTTGTATTCCAAAAAGTCCTATATCCATAATGGAATTTTTCTCTATATTTTTTTCTGGATATGTATCTTTTTCAAAGATTTTAAATCTTCCAGTAAGTTCCACTAAATTATCTATTGTATAGATACCCGTTAAAAGTATGAGAAAAAGGGGATTCCATATAGAAAGCCCAATTAATGCAATAATCATTATTTCTAAGAAAATAGTTGTCTTAATTTCTATTCCCTTCATATTTACTTTTTTTACAACAAAATAGGCCATAATGGCAAAGCCTACTGCATAGTTTTTTATTTCTTTTAATAACGAAAACTCCATATTGTTTTGTAATAAATGTATGGAAAACAAAATAATGATATTTGCTAATGCGAATCTAGTTATCATAGTTGCTAGTCCATACCTTTTAATTACAGAGGAATATTTGGTAAAGTTGAGCTTTTGTAAAAAAGGTTCTTCTTTTACAACTTGAGTAATCGTTCTACATTTTATTTGTCTAATATTAAAATATACAAACAAAAAAGTAATAGAAGATAATATGGTGGTAAGGAAAAATCCAAAATCCATATATTTTATTACGATAAGATTAGATAAGATAGTTGACATACATATGATAATTTTAAATAGTGTAAATCTTTTATTTTGTACTGCTATAAACCTTCCTTCTTCTGTCACACTTGTTTGATAAGCAAAATGGGACATAGATAGTAATTCAGAAAAAATCATATAGATAATATAGCAAGTAGCAAATAGATAAATATTGTTATAAAGTGCAGATATCCCAACAAAAACGACTGCTATAGCATTTAAGAGTAATAAGCTATTGAATAATTTTTGTGGGTTTTTATGGCTCATTTTTATCACAATTAAGTTAGCTGTGACACAAGTAAGTGCATGTACTAGACTTAACAAAGAAATAATAAATACAATGTTTTCTAATCCACTAAATTTTTTATATGTAAAGTCACTCATTATTTCAGACCATCCTAAAAAGCCAAAGCAAATTCCTAAAATAGAAAGTAATACTACTTTGTTTTCTTGTTTTTGCATATCCATTTTCACTCCTTATACATCAATTTATTATATTATATTATATAAATAAATACAAGTATTTTATCAGATATTATATCTTTCATGGCTTTTCTAAGGTACTGTTTATTACTTTTAAAAATAAAATATATGAATGCTTTTTTTAAAATTTAAATATTTTTAACTTTTCAGACATTATATTTTTTATAGTTTTTTCAAGATTAATTCGATTATTAGTAAAAGTAATAATCGGTAACATGTTTTCAAACTTTTTTAATTTTACTATTAACAAAGAGACAAAATTAAATTTAGTGCGAGAGTGTCGATCGAGGCTCTCGCACTAAAAAAGAAGTTATATAAAAAAGTAATAAAAATTATAAAAAGACTTGAATAATTT
>JAVXNL010000092.1:0-2078 GCA_036645795.1 Clostridia bacterium | reverse complement strand
TAAAAATGAATATCTTATTTTTAACATTAGCTAATATTGTGGATATTGAGGAACATGGTATTTATCAAGATCTGATGCGTGAATTTAAAAGAAATCACCATAGAGTCTTTGTAGTATCTCCAAGCGAAAGGAAATATCATCAAAAGACTAGAATACTTGGAGATAATAAATGTAAAATTCTAAGGGTTAGTATTGGAAATATTCAAAAAACAAAATTTATAGAAAAAGGAATATCGACTATTCTTTTGGAAAGTCAGTTTAAAAAAGCAATCAAAAAGTATTTTACGGATATTAAATTTGATTTAATTATTTATTCAACACCACCTGTTACTTTTGCAAAAATCATTAAATATATAAAAAAACGAGATAAGGCAATAAGTTACTTATTGCTAAAAGACATATTTCCTCAAAATGCGGTGGATATGCAGTTGTTTTCTAAGAAAAGTTTGATTTATAAAATATTTAGAGAAAAAGAAAAAAAACTATATCGGATTTCAGATCGGATTGGTTGTATGTCACAAGCGAATGTTGATTATACAATTGCTCATAACACATATATAGATAAAAAAAATATTCATATATTACCAAATAGCATAGAAATACTAGAAAAAGAAAAAGATGATAATAGAATAGTGGCACTTAGAAATAAGCACAAAATACCACTGGATAAAAAAGTATTTGTGTATGGGGGTAATTTAGGGAAACCACAGGATATTCCCTTTGTGATAGAATGTTTAAAAGACAATGAAAACAAAGAAGATAGATTTTTTGTTATTTGTGGGACGGGAACAGAATACTGGAAAATAAAAAAATATTTGGATGAGCGGAGACCAAATAATATTTTACTAATTAATGGCTTGCCAAAAGAAGAATATGAAGATTTTATAGCCTCTTGCGATGTAGGACTTATATTTTTAGATTATAGATTCACTATACCAAACTTTCCATCAAGATTACTCTCGTATATGCAAAATGAAATGCCAATTATTGCATGTACAGATACTAGTACGGATATTGGACGAATTATTGAAAGTGAAAGATTTGGTTGGTGGTGCGAAAGTAAGAATGTAATAAATTTTACTAAAACAGTAGATTTAGCCTGTGAGAAAGATTGGAAAGAAAAAGGCATAAATGCAAAAAAATATTTAATGGATAATTATACCGTAGAAAAAAGTTATAGAAAGATGATGGAGCAAATTATTCAACAGAGTGTGTGAGTATGATAACAACCAATTATGTGCTGTAGTTGGAAAAGAATAAGCAAGTATAGGAACGATTATTTGAAAGAGTATACCAATATATCTAAGTGGGGTAGTAATTATGCATAGGGAAAAAATAATTTTAGTGGGGGCGAGTGGTTGTGGAAGAGATATATTATGGCAACTGTTGGAATCAAACAATCAAGTGGATAAATATGATGTACTAGGATTTGTGGATGATGACCCAAAACTAAAAGGAACAATTATAAACAAATATCCTGTTCTTGGAAATATAAAATGGCTTATGGAATATCCCAAAGCAATATCGGTGCTTTTGTGTGTGGGAAATTCTAAAATAAGAGAAAAAATCTACAAAAAACTTGCGACGAATCAAAATATATCATTTCCATCTTTTATAGCTAGCGATGCCAAAATTTCAGATAGTGTAATATACGGAAAAGGATGTATTTTTTGTCTTTCAACTATTTTATCAGTAGATATTACAATAGGTGATTTTGTGATTGTAAGCTCGGATGGTACCATTGGTCATGATGCAGTATTAGGTGATTTTGTTACATTATACCCAAATGTCAATATATCAGGAAATGTAACTGTTGGTAGGAGGGTTGAGATTGGAACAGGAACAAATATTATTCAAGGTAAAACAATAGGGGGAAATACAATCATTGGAGCAGGTACAGTTGTGGTTAAGGATTTACCAGAAAATTGTACTGCTGTTGGAGTACCAGCAAAGGTATTGAAATTCCATGAAGATGAGTAAAAATATTTCTTAAAAAGTCATTTTTTGGCAAATTAATTGAATGTTTAAAGTAGATAGGAGTATTATGAAAGTATTACAGATAAATTCTGTTTGTGGAG
>JAVXNL010000091.1:0-2157 GCA_036645795.1 Clostridia bacterium | reverse complement strand
GGGGCGTTCTTGTTTACAAGAATTCCCCACTCAACTTTTTTTATAAAGCTAGCCCAAAATTTGGTTCACTAGTTAAATTTATCTTTAACTTCTTTAATATATCCTTTTCATTACTCTTTAAAATATATGTTGAATGTGCCTCACAACCACATAGACTTTCTAACTTATCGATTGCTCTACTCACCTCGGAATTTGTAGCAGAACATATGCTAAGTGCTATTAATACTTCTTGTAAGTTAAGTAAATATGTATCATTTGTTAATACACTCTTTTTAAGTTTTATTATAGGTTCAAGTATTGATGGTGATAATAAATACAATTCATCTGGTATATTGGCAAGTTCTTTTATTACATTTATTATAAGAGAACTTGCAGGACTTAATAATTTAGTTTGTTTACCGGTTATTATTTTACCACTCGGAAGTTCTAGTGCTATTACACTAACATTTTCTTTTTTTGATTTCTTTAATGCTGCCTGAATTACAGGTCTATCCTTATAACTTAGCCCTAATTCATTCATAAGTATTTTTATTCTTCTCACTACAGATTCCGGTAATTTTTCTTCTCTATTATCACACATTGCTATGTAATATCTTCTTATTATCTCTTGACAAGATGCTGCCCTTACCACATCATCATCAATTATACATTGTTTTACTACATTTACTCCCATATCTGTTGGAGATTTATATATATCTTCACCACTTATTTTATTTAATATATTTCTAAGAATAGGAAATGTCTCTATATCTCTATTATAATTTACGGCTTGCTGACCATATGCTTCTAAATGAAATGGATCAATCATATTTATATCACCTAAATCTGCCGTTGCAGCTTCATATGATATATTTAAAGGATGTTTTAATGACAAATCCCACACAGGAAACGTTTCAAATTTAGCATATCCTGCTTTTTTTTCCATTTTATATTCATGATACATTTGACTAAGACATGTTGCAAGTTTTCCACTATTTGGCCCTGGAGCTGTTACTACAACTAATTTTTTTGTGGTTTCTATATACGGGTTTTTTCCATAACCGTCTTCACTTACAATTAACTCTACATCTGTTGGATAACCATTTGTTAGTTTATGTATATACGTTTTAATTCCTTTTTTTTGAAGTGATTTTTCTAAACCAGATATACAAGACTGGCCATTATACATAGTAATTACAACGCTATTTATTTCTATATCTAGCTTTTGAAGCGCATCTATTAGCCTTAAAAGTTCCATATCGTATGTTATACCATAATCCTCTCTTACTTTATTTTTTTTTATATCATCTGCATTTATGCAAAATATAACTTCCATATCTTTTTTTAATGATTTTAGTATGTTTATTTTAGAATTTTCCTTAAATCCTGGAAGTACCCTACTTGCATGATAATCATCAAATAGCTTTCCGCCAAATTCAAGATAGAGTCTACTATCAAACATATCTATTACTTTAAGTATTTTCTCGTATTGTACTTTTAAATATTTTTCATTATCAAACCCACATTTCATACACGTCACTCCTAACATTTATAATTATATATTAAACAGCAAAATACTTCAATCTTTTTAGGAAAAATATATAAAAACAAAACATTAAATTATGTTTAGTCCAACTTATTTATATATAATTACTTTTTTTGTTTTTATCTATATTATACAAATTTTACTACTCACCTATAACAATAATGTATTTTAACTGCGCTAACAAAAAAACAGTACCTAAAAGTATAAGTACTGTTTTTTTTTTATTTTCTTTTTATCGTGAATTCATCTGTTGAAAGTTTACAATCAACTGTAAATTCAGGATCTAATTCAATCCTCTTTTTTATAAACTGTGGTAATTCTCCCCAATTTATCTGTGGTTGCATCACTAAAAACTTAGGCATTCCCAATTCTTTTGACGCAAAAAAAATTTTCTCGTAATCAGGAAAGTATAAAAATTCTTCTTTTGAGTTCTTATATACTTTACCTATTACTGTGTCTTTCCATAAAACTAACAAATACAATAATTTGTCCATAATAAATCCTCCTAATCATTTGGATTTTAATCTTTTTTTGCACTACATTATAGCACACATTTCTTATCATGTCAAATTAACACTAAATTCATCTGTTTTTAATATACACTTAGTCGCTTTAATATAATTCAAGATATT
>JAVXNL010000090.1:0-2184 GCA_036645795.1 Clostridia bacterium | reverse complement strand
CGTCTTTTAGTCCATCACCATTTAAGTCTTTGTATGTGGTGATTTCACCTGTGTCACAGCTACCTTCCCAGCCATGTTTTGTTTTTGAAAAGCCAGCTGCTTTAAAAATTTGGCTGGCTTCTTTTGAAGGAATGTTGGGTTTAGTTTCTGCAAAAGTGGTCGTGCTAAGGAGAGCAAGCATAGAAAGTGTGAGGATGGCTGTTTTCATTTTTGTCCTTTGATTTTTTGAAAGTGATGAAGATTTTTAAAATAGTAGAATGAGTTTAGTGTAGTAATTTTTGGGAATTAAAAACTACTTAATGTAAAAATCCTCTCCCTAGCCCTCTCCTTTAAAAAAGGAGAGGGAACACCGCGTACCCAATTAATTACATGACAAAGTCTCCCTTTTTAAAGGTGAGAAGCGAAGCTTAGCAAGGAGAGGGATTCCAAAGAATCCCCCATAAAAAATGACTGTGATAGTTGGATATGTCTTAAGTCTTCGAGTTTGGTGATGGATGAGACTTTTTTGATGGTTATTTTAGTTAGAATTAGTATAAAATTGTATGGGATTTAATACTTTATGATAATTATATGTTTCAATTTACAGTTTCTTGCATCATTTTGATATGCATTGCGCTTTGGTGGGGTGAAGCGAAATATAATTTTTTATATGAAAAAATTGAATCGATGAAAAAGTTATGCAATTGGATAAAAGGACAAACTAAATTCAAGATAGATATTTGTAAAGTTTTTATTTTTCTCGCATTAGGCGGATTAATTTGTTATTCATGCTATTTTTTATTAGATAGATTGTACTTGCCGTATTTTGATACAGTATTAGATGTAAATAATGAGGTAATTAGTTTAAAGAATAATACAGCACATACAAGTAAAGATGATGGCTCAAGTCCAATAGGAGATTGGGGAACTTTTGGTGATTTTATAGGGGGAACGCTAAATCCTATAATTGGTCTTATCAGTGTCATTTTACTATTTGCTACTTGGTTTGTTACTTATCGAAATTTAGAGGTAAGTCGTGAAGAATTAAGTGAAAGCACAAAAGCTTTAAAAGATAATGCTGAAACACAAAAAGAAATTCAAAAAACTCAGATATTACAACAATTTGATAGTCTATTTTTTGATTTACTTAAGAATTTCCAATATATAAATGTATTTTATTTACAACATAGACAGTATGATAAATATTACAAAGAAATTTTTATAGAGAAGAAAAATCTTGCATTATCACAAGATGTAAGTCTTATTCAATATTTTTCATCTCTAAAACTTATTTTAAAGACAGTGGATAAGAAATTAAATATTATTGAAGATCAAAGTGAAAGAAAAGAATTGCAAGACTACTACATTGATGTTGTTCTTGCACAGATTCCAAATGGAATGTTTCACATATTAGCTTGGTATGGTTTTAAAGATAAAGATTTAAAAATGACCTTAGAAAATTCAGGATTTTTTAGAACTATTGATTTTAAATATTATATAGATAATAAAAATGATCTTTTTGGTTGTTATAATTTTGAGTTGTTATCAAATCTCCATAGATATGATGAAAAAATTTTTCATAACTCTCAAGAGTATTTAAATTTAAAGAAGACATATTTATATAAAATTTTCTTTGGAGATAAACCATTTATCTATAATTTCTTTGAAAAGCAATATGTGAAAGAAGTTGTTTTGGAGGTTAAAGTGAATTTAACAGGCAAACATAAGCTAAAGCTTACATTTGATGAAAATGGTATGAATTACTCTGAATATAATGAAGAGAAAAAAGTATATATACAGCGTCCTATACCTTATAAAAATATGAAGTTTAATACTTATACAATTACAGCTAATTGGAATAATAATTTCGGGTTTTTAATGCCTGAAGGGGATATTTCCAAACTTGAAATGTCTAATTCAGAAACATATACATTGATTGATTTAAAAATAAATTAAAGAAAACCCGCTCTAAAAGCGGGTTTTCTTTTAAAGAAAGATTAGCTTAACCAATCAACTTCTTCATCAATTCATTTACTTGCGCAGGGTTAGCTTTACCTTTAGACGCTTTCATCACTTGACCGACAAGACCATTAAAGGCCTTCTCTTTACCCGCTTTGAATTCTTCAACCATTTTTTCATTGGCTGCAAGAACGTCTTTAATAATCGCTTCAATTGCACCTGTGTCGGTTTCTTGCTTCAAGCCTT
>JAVXNL010000089.1:0-2224 GCA_036645795.1 Clostridia bacterium | reverse complement strand
TGTGTGTGTGTGTGTGTGTGTGTGTGTGTGTGTGTGTGTACTCCTGCAAGGTTTTGCAGCTTTTCATTTCTTTTGTTTACTTTTAACATTATTTCCACCCTTTCAAATTTTTACATATATTAAATCTATATCCATATTTTAATACATAATGAGAAATTAGTCAAGTTTTTTTGCCAAAAATAGTGAGAGAACTCATTTCTCTCACATATGTTATATACTCTTTATTTTTTATTTGTTTTTTCTAAGTCTTTGAGAAGGATCTAGTATTTTTTTTCTAAGCCTTATATTTTCTGGAGTTACTTCTACTAATTCTTCATCAGATATAAACTCAATTGATTGTTCTAGTGTCATCTTTTTATGTGGAACTAATTTTAAAGCATCATCACTACCAGAAGCACGAGTGTTTGTTAAATGTTTTTCTTTACATACATTTACAGTTAAATCTTCACTTCTAGAGTTTTCTCCTACTATCATTCCTTTATATACTTCTGCTCCTGGCCCAATAAATAGAGTTGATCTTTCTTGTGCATTAAATAGCCCATATCCTGTAGCTTTTCCAGTTTCAAATGCAATAACTGTTCCTCTTGTTCTTGTTTGAACTTCTCCTCTATCTTTTTCATAGCCTGCAAACATATGATTCATAATACCATTTCCTTTAGTATCTGTCATAAATTCTCCTCTATAGCCAATTAATCCACGAGATGGTATCTTAAACTCAAGTCTTGAAAATCCTGCTTGAGAAGTAGAAGCGCTCATATTTGTCATTTCACCTTTTCTATATCCCATTTTTTCCATTACAACACCAACATACTCTTCTGGCACGTCAATAACAACATTTTCCATTGGTTCGCATTTTACGCCATCAATTTCTTTATATATTACTGTTGGACGAGAAATTAAAAGTTCAAATCCTTCTCTTCTCATATTTTCTACAAGAATAGATAAGTGTAATTCACCTCTACCTGATACTTTAAAACTATCGGCCGATTCAGTATCTTCAACTCTTAGTGATACATTAGTTTCTAATTCTTTGTATAATCTATCTCTTATTTGTCTTGATGTAATAAGTTTACCTTCTTTACCTACAAATGGTCCATTATTTACTTTAAATGTCATAGATACTGTTGGCTCATCTATGTCTACAAAGTCTACCGCTTCTGGATTTTCAGGATCTGCTATAGTTTCACCTATATTTATGCCTTCTAATCCATTTACCGCAACTATATCTCCACATAATGCTATATCTGCTTCTACTCTATTTAATCCTGAGTATGTAAATAGTTTTCCGATTTTTATATTTTGAATTGTTCCGTCTTTTTTACATACTGCAACCTGTTGTCCATTTTTTATTTTTCCTCGTTCAATTCTTCCTATTCCAATTCTTCCTGTATACTCATCATAATCTATATTTGTTACAAGTAATTGCAATGGTTCTTGTTCGCTTCCTTGTGGTTCTGGTACAGTATTTATAATAGTCTCAAAGATAGGCTTCATATTATCATTTTTATCATCTAATGATAATTTTGCAAATCCATTTTTACCTGATGCAAAAACCACTTTAAAATCAAGTTGCTCATCTGTTGCATTTAAATCCATAAATAATTCTAATACCTCATCTACAACTTGTTCTGGTCTAGCTCCTGGTCTATCAATTTTATTTACTACAACTATTGGAACTAAATCTAAGGCTAATGCTTTTGCTAAAACAAACCTTGTTTGTGGCATAGGTCCATCAAAGGCATCTACTACAAGTACAACCCCATCAACCATTTTAAGTACACGTTCAACTTCTCCACCAAAGTCTGCATGTCCAGGTGTATCAACTATATTTATTTTTATATCTCCATACTGTATCGCAGTATTTTTAGATAATATTGTAATACCTCTTTCTTTTTCAATATCATTTGAATCCATAACTCTTTCTGCAACTTGTTCATTCTCTCTAAAAGTTCCACTTTGTCTTAATAGTGCGTCAACTAAAGTAGTTTTACCATGGTCAACGTGAGCAATTATTGCAACATTTCTTAAGTTTTTCATTTTTTTACCTTCCTTCTACATATTAACCGTATTAAAAAAACACTTAAAAACACGCTTAAAAAACAATATAACCCAAACCAAGATTTAAGGTTATATCTCATATATAGCCAACCTACATATATTATGTAATACATTTTACACCATCTTCATTACTTTGTCAACCTAAAACAAATATTTTCTTTATAAG
>JAVXNL010000088.1:0-2241 GCA_036645795.1 Clostridia bacterium | reverse complement strand
ACCCATGTGGGTGTTAAAATCTTTGGCTCTACATATGTAAACATTTTATATTTTATTGCAAGATTACGTATTTTATCTCTTTGAGCTGCTGGCATTCCTTGTGCTATATCAAAAGCTACTCCTGCATAGTGCTGACTCATGCCTGCGTGTCCTCCTTCGGCAATTCTTTTAAATGCATATCCAACTTTTATAGGTTTTCCATATAGGGTTCTTAATTTATTAAATGCATCCATTGCAGCTCTGGTGGTCCATAATATATTACTTTTAGAGGAACCTCTAAATTCTTTTACACTTAGATACTTATCTTTAGTATATGGCATAGGAGAGTTTAAATCTTTATTAAAAGTTTCCATCTTATTAGTTAAATTATTGTATACTAAAATTTTCAAGTTTTCACCACCTTTCATTAGTAGTATATGAAAATATAAATATTGCTGATAGTTTTAAGGTAGTAAATAAAATCATTTTGAAATTTAAAGTATATATAAATGATAAGGGTAAGGATAAGAATAAAATAGAAAAAATAAATAGCTACTATAATATATATTATAGTAGCTATTTATTATTTAATTTTTAATATCATTTAGAGTGTTTTTAACTCTTTGTTCTTGTGACATACTTGCAAGTTTTTCAACGTTGCTTAGATTTAAAGAAAGATTGTTACTAAGTCTTTGCCCAAGATTTGTATCAGTTTTGTAAAAAAGTGCAACAGTTCTATATTGTAGTTTTTTATCGGCAAGTTTTAAACTATTAGTTAAGTTTGTTACAAGTATAGATTTTTGCATATCGCTCATTACTCTTCTATATAGCTGACCTGGTTGCTCAAAATCAATATCTTTTAAAGGATATTCATGTCTTGCTATAAAACCATCTACTTTTATATCAGGTATTTTGTAGCTTTTATTTGTTTGTATATTTTCATAAGTATTTGGAAAATAATTAAGTTTGGTATTTCCTTGTGCAGTAGAGGCCATCTGCCCATCTTTTTGGTAGGTATATATATCACTTTTAGATTTATTTATTTCTAGTTCATTTGCATTTGTACCAATTCGGTATCTATGTGCATCTGGATATGCCATAAGTCTACCTTGAAGTAGCTTATCTGGAGATGCATCTATTCCTTTTACAAAATGTGATGGAGAAAATGCTGCTTGTTCTACATCAGTAAAAAAGTTATCTGGATTTTTGTTTAGTACCATATTTCCGAGAGAAATAAGTGGGAAATCTTTGTGATACCATACTTTAGTTACATCAAATGGATCAAATTTATATTTTTTAGCTTCATCTTTTGTCATTATTTGGACATAGAATTTCCAAGATGGATATTTTCCTCTTTGTATACTCTCATACAAGTCTCTAACTGCGCTATCAGGATCATTACCCGATAAAACTTCTGCTGTTCTTGCATCTAAATTTTCTATTTTTTGATTAGTTTTTATGTGGTATTTTACAAAGAAATATTCCCCACTTTGGTTATACCACATATATGTATTACTTCCAAATCCATGCATATGTCTAAAGCTTTTAGGTATTCCTCTATCTGAAAAAAGAATCATCACTTGATGTATTGATTCTGGCGTCAGAGATAAAAAGTCCCAAAACATATTTGGGTTTTTCAAGTTAGTTTTTGGGTCTCTTTTTTGTGTATGTATAAAATCTGGAAATTTTATTGCGTCCCTTATAAAAAAGACTGGTGTATTATTTCCAACTAAATCATATATACCGTCTTGTGTATAAAACTTTAAAGCAAAGCCTCTAGGGTCTCGTACACTATCAGAAGAGCCTCTCTCTCCACCTACTGTTGAAAATCTAGCAAGGATTTCGGTTTTTTTACCTACATTGGATAAAAAATTAGCACAAGTATATTTTGATAGATCATTTGTTACTTCAAAATATCCAAAGGCGCCACCACCTTTTGCATGTACTACTCTTTCTGGAATTCTTTCTCGGTTAAAATGAGCAAGTTTTCCTAAAAGATAATTATCTTCTAGTAGTGTTTGCCCCGGAATGCCAGTAGATAAAGAGAAGTTATCGGAAGATATTTTGTTTCCTAGTTCATCTGTTAAATCTTTCATATAATCACCAATAAATAATATGCTAAAAATATATTTTATATTACAAAGAAAATTAAACTTAAAAGATTTTATTTATGGAATGTCCCTAAGTATGGTTGTATATTTAAGTTTAGTTTAGTTTCTAAAGATTTAACTATAGTGTTTGTATATATTTAATAATAACATA
>JAVXNL010000087.1:0-2327 GCA_036645795.1 Clostridia bacterium | reverse complement strand
TATTAAAAGAACAATTATTGTTATTACTAAAGCTATTAATGTTATACCTTTATTAATTTTTATTAATTTTTTCATTTCTATTTTACCTTTCATTTCTAAAATGATAGTGTATAATATGGTGTGTGAAATAAAAAAAGCACATCATATTTTTTTGTGCAGAAAGAAGGAAAAAATGGAAAAACTAACATTAACTGAATTAACAAAAAGAAGATTAGACGAAACATATATAGTTGTATATGCTATTAAAAATGAAATAAATATTAAAAAGGCTGATTTTATTGAAAAAAGCAATTTATATACCTTAATAGGTATTAATATAAAAGGTATTAGACAATTACTAAATATTTATCAAGATAAAGTAAATAATAGTCACTATTGGTTAGATTGTTTTGAAAGTTTAAAAAGTAGAGGTGTGAAAAATATTTTGTTTTTATCTGTTGATGATAATAAAAATATGAAAAGGACTGCAAAAATAGCATTTCCTAATATTACTTTCACAGATTCTTTAACTGCTATTTACCCTAAATTTTACAAATATATTTCAGAACGTTCTTCAAAAAATATTGCTGGAAAAATTAAAGAGTTATATACTCAAAAAACATTGGATGAGTATAAAAATGTTTTTAAAATATTTAGTGAAAAATATAATAATATAATACATAAAAGTTTAACTCAAAAATATTTGAGTAATGTTGAAAATTCATATAAATATAGTCAAAATATTAGAACTTTACTTTTTAAACATTCTGCTAATATTCAATATTATGATAAAATAAGATTAACTTTTAATGATACCAGTTATATAAATACCTTGGAAGATTTATATAATGAATTAGATGAAAACAAATATAAATATTTTGGATATACTTCTTTTTTAAAAAGAGAATGGACTTTAATTTTAAATGACTTAATACAAATATATCCAGATATAGAATTTATTTAAAAAAGGAGACTACAATAATATGAAAAAGAAAAAGGAAAATAAAAGTATAAATGACCTAATAATAGATGAAGCTGTTGCACAATTTAAAGATGGTAAAATAAAAAATAGTTTAGATGTTGAAAGTTATTTAGATAGCTTACTACAACCATTAATGCAAAGGCTTTTAGATACTGAATTAGAAAACCATTTAGAATATTCAAGGTATACACACTTCAAGGGTAAGAAATGTCAGAATATTAGAAATGGATATTGTAAAACTAAAGTAGTGAAAACGAAATATGGCAATATGAAAATAAAAACACCTCGAGATAGAGAGGCTACTTTTAATCCTGTTATTATTGAAAAAGGACAAACTAAATTGACAGGATTTGAAGATAAATGTATTTGCCTATATGCAAAAGGATTAAGCGTTAGAGATATTGAGAAAACATTAAAAGAAATATATGGTGTAAAAATAAATAAAGATGATATAACTAGATTAATTTCCACAGTATCAGAAGAAACTGAAAGATGGAAAAAACGAACCTTAAAGCCAATGTATGTATTTACATATGCTGATTGTTTATACATTCCTATTAAAGATGATATTGTTACTTCAAAAAAAGCTGTTTATGTAATAATAGGTGTAGATATTAATGGTTATAAAGATATACTAGGATTATGGATAGATAAAACAGAATCTGGTAGCTTTTGGAGCAACGTATTTGAAGATTTAAAAGAACGTGGAGTTAATGATATATTATATATGTCAAGTGATGGAATTGCAGGTTTTAAGGGTTCTTTAGAAAGAGTTTTTCCTAAAACTCAATCTCAAAGATGTGTTGTTCATTTAGTTAGGAACATATATAATTTATGCCCTAAAAAAGATGCTAAAAATATAATAGCAGATTACAAAAAGATATATACTAGTACAAGTTTAGAAGAAGCTAATTTACAACTTGATGAATTTAAAAAGAATTATGAAAAAACTCATAAACGAATAGTAAAAAAAGTTGAAGATTTTATGCAATATTTAGAACCTTTATTTGAATTACCCAAAGAAATACGAAAATGTATATATACCTCAAATGCAGTAGAATCAGTAAATTCTGCATTAAGAAAAGTTACAAGAGGAAAAGGTGCATTTCCTAGTGAAAGCTCTGTTTTTAAAATTTTATACCTACGAATAAGAGAATTAAGCGAAAAGTGGAAAAAACCAATTCCAAACTGGAAAATTATTCAAACACAATTAGTAGAATTATTTGGTAACAGATATTCTGATTATCTTGATTTATAATCTTATTAGTACATTGAAAAATGAATAAAAGTAGTATAGTTTTATGTTTACTATACTACTTGAAAATAATTAATTAAAAAAATTCACACACTAATCTTGACAAACTCT
>JAVXNL010000086.1:0-2367 GCA_036645795.1 Clostridia bacterium | reverse complement strand
GGGAAAAAGCTTAATTTTAGGATTTATGGATAAAAGGTAATTGTTTAGGATGAATAGTAGTGAACCCTATCACAAGTAAGGGATAGGGTTCATTATTAAATAGAATTTGTTTGTTGATCAAGACTTGAAATAGGTGGAAAAAGCTTAAAGAATAAAAACCTCACTAAAGGAGATACAATTAATAAATTTAAAGGAATTGCAAAAATAAAGTTTGTAACGATAGCAATACCATAAGCATAAATAAAGTTAGAATCTAGTCCTACATTAGCGATTACTCCGAATAATGACATCCAAATAACCATACCACATCCTGTGAAAAATGACATACACAATCCTACCTTTGCAATAGAGTCAGTTGGCTTTAATATTTTACTTGTAATGACTTTCACAATTTTACCAACTATAAAAATATCTCCTATTAAAGCATATATAAAAGCGACTGGGAAACCTAGCACTGCATGCTTAAATATAGATAATGAAAATCCTTCAACTATAGCTATATTGTAGCAACTCATTATAAATACCATTGTTGTAGCAATCATTAATATAAATATAAAATGTTCTTTTTTGTTTTTAAACAACTTAAATCCCTCTTTCTAAATATATTGTCAACTTGGTTGACTAATGTATAATATCATTTTTAACTCTAATATGTCAACTAAGTTTACTAAAGTTGTATTATTGATTTAAAAATGATATATAATGTAGATAGATTTAATTAAAATAAAGGAGTATTTATATGAGTTCAAATTTTCAAAGTTTAAATATAATAGATTTAATAAGTGAAAAACATGCAAAGCTTAGAAAAATGGTAATAGAAGCTTGGGTTGAAAAAGGAGAAGAAAGGGTTAGTGATACAGAATCATATATGATTGCATTAATAGAAAAAAATGAATTAACAGTGGCGCAGATTGGAAGGATAATAGGAATATCACGCCAAGGAGCTCATAAATGTGCAAAAGGCTTAATTGAAAGACAATATATTATTATAGAAAATCAAGACGCAAATTCTAGAGATAAGATACTTTCTTTAACTGAAAAAGGATCAAGATTTTGCAAAGAGACATTAATTTTAAAAGAAGAATTTGAAACTAACATTATAAATTCTATAGGTGAAGATAAATTTAAAATATTAAAAGAGTGTTTATGTGAAAGTTGGTTCACAAAATAAGTATTGTGAAAAACAAAGGTTCTTTTGATTGATTATTTGGTTGAGTTGAAGGGGAAAAGCTTAATTTTAGGATTTATGGATAAAAGGTAATTGTTGTATATTAGAAGTTAATTATTTAGAAAAAATAGTAGTGAACCGTATTACAAGTAAGGGATTACTTTAGCCTTAAACATTGATATATATTGGGTAAGGCTATTTTTATGCTCAAAAATACATTTGTAGAATGGAAAGTACTTAAAAAAAGAGTATAGATATTAGAAAATTTATTGAAAATTAAACAATACTTATATATTGTATAAATTCTCATTAGTAGTAAAATATAATATAATTTAATAACTAAAAGGAGATGGAGTATGAAAATCAATATAATATATTTCTCAGGAACTGGTAATAGCAAATATGTAGCAAATTATTTAAGTGAAAAATTAATAAACAGTTCAAATGAAGTTAACATTTATAGTATAGAAGAAAATTATGAGATTAATGAAGAGGTGGATTTGCTTATTATTGGAGGACCAATATATGCAGGCAATGTACCAGAAAAACTTATAAAATCGGTGCTTAGGAACATACCAGATAGAAAAATAGATTGTATAGTATATACTACATCAGCAGGACTTTTAAATGCAAATGGAGTAGATTCTTTAGCAAAGAAATTAGATAAAAAAGGATATAATATTATCGCTAAGGAAACATATGAAATGCCTAGAAACTTTTACTTTGGCAAGTATAAAAAAAATACAAAAGAAGAAATAAACAAAATTATAAATAATACAAATAAGCAATTGGATATATTGGTAAATAATATAAATATGAAAAATCTTTATATGGAAAATATGGAAAACAAAGGAGTTTTAACAAAAGATTTATTAGCTGAAACATTTTCAATTATGGCTAAATTTATGGGTAAAAATTTTTCTGCAGATGAAAATTGTACTAAATGTGGTATGTGTGTTAAAAAGTGTCCTGAAAAAAATATAATTTTTGATAGTAGTAATAATATTAAATTCCTAAATAAATGTATGATGTGTACAAGGTGTATACATAGTTGTCCTAAAAATGCTATAAATTACAAAAAGAAGAAGTATGATCAATATAGTATTAAAATGTAAAGGAGAAGCGTATCTCAAATAAAAAATACTTTTAGCCCTAGGCATTGATGCATATTGCCCAGGGCTATTTTTTATATACTAATT
>JAVXNL010000085.1:0-2490 GCA_036645795.1 Clostridia bacterium | reverse complement strand
AACAGAATAGAAAAAGTCTTTTTCATCTTTAACAATACTTAAAATATGGACTTCACAATCCAAAGCAGTTAATGTATTAGCAACCGTGGTAGTAACTCGCTCTGTCCCACCTGAAGAGTTTAAGTTACTTATAAAAAAACAAATTTTACTTTTCATTACTTTCAACCCTAGAAAAAAATAAGATTATAAATAAAAACACTAAAGCATATAAAATTAGCGGAAAAATAGAACTTAAATTTCCTCTTGGTAAGAAAAAAATGTTCAAAGAAATTACAATGGCTATATATTTAAAAAATATACTCTTATTAATATTATATTGTATAAAATTTAAAAAATATGAGAAAAAAACTGTTAAACCAGAAAACAAAAAAATCACACCAAAAGAATATAAATATATATCTGAGAATAGAGACCATCCTACACCGTAACCCATCGCATACATTTCAGGATTTAAACTATAACTCAAATAAGCATTCCAAGAAGTTTTATAGTACGGAATAGCTTCAACAAAATTATTATATAGAAACGAAACTCCTGGTAAAAAGTTTTGAAAATATTGCTGAACAGGATAATCACTTACATATAATGACTCATTAAAAACCATCAAGGTAATTCCTTGAGAATAAATCAACCCTAAAATGGAGTTTAAAAACCCAGAACCTCCTGCAGAGATATCTCTAAAAGTCATTGAAATATATATTGTATTCATGAAAACAATAAACATTGAAAAATATATAGCAACCTTAAAAGCCTTTTTCACATCAATTCTTTTAGCACCATAATCATTTACATACCAAACCCAAAAAAGCATAAAACAAATAAATCCACCTCTATAACCAACTAACAGACCTAAAAAGTAATATACGAATAATAAAACCATGTATGTTTTTTGAACTTTTTTATCTTTCATAATGCAAACAATCCCTAACCAAATTAACGATAGAGGTGTTAAAAAGCTTGATAAACTACTATTATAATTTTCATTCTGACTCTCTGCATATAGTGATAAAAAGTCTCCTTGCATCGCAGTAATTAATGCTTTTATTATACTTACATAAAGAAGAGTTATAATAAAAAAACTAATAAGGTAAGAAAAATATGGGTTAATATTTAAAACCCTATTATCATTTTTTATTTTATTCTTTTTACTAACCTGATATAAATATAATCCTACCTCCATCCCTGCCATACCACTAAACAAAATAAACATTAACTTAGTGGCCTCATAACCATTCAATTGATTAAATGTAAAAAAATCAAACTCAAACAAAGATTTATCATAACCTAAAAATATAGAAAAAAAGCGACCACACATGAATAATAAAAAAGTAATATAAAACAATGAAAATAAATTTAATATACTTACTTTATTTACAACTCGAAAAAAATAGACGCAAGCTAAATATAAAATTATCAAAAAGGACCATACAAAATCTGAGACTTCCAAATTAAAGCCTGCCAAATAAATTAAATTAAAAATAACAGTTAGTATTAAAAAAAATAGTAAACTTATTTTTAAATTTAAAACTTCAGTACTTTTCATCCAACTATCTCTTTCATTTTTCCACTAATATTTAGGAAGGCTTTATGTAACAAGAAAAAAGAAAAACCATATTTATAAAAAAGTAAGTTGCCTCGCTCTAAATTACATTTCTGAATATATGGATAAATTTTAGTTTTAAACTGACCATATGCTATATATGATTTTATTACACCATTTTTTTTATAAACAAAATCTATATAATTTCTAAGAAGAGATATAACAACTGGAGAATACAGTCCATTAAACTTAATATTTTCAATATGAATATTTAATGCTTCATTGTAGCTAAAAATCAGCTTAGAGATATTATTTTTGGACGAGCTTAACAAACTTCCACAATAATTAACTCTATAACAATATAGTATATCATTAATAAATATGATCTTCTTTGAATCTAAGAACAGATCTGGTATAAGAACAGCATCTTCAAAATAGATACCTTTCTCAAATTTTTTACCTTTAAACAATTCACTTTTATAAACATTTAACCATGGAAACCATGCTGCCTTATTAAAAACTTGTTTTATTAAGCTATTTGATGATAAAAATTCTCCCTCAATTTCTATACCAACATTGAAGTTTCTTTTCTCTTCTTCAAACCTAGTGCAAAATCTATAAGATTTAAACTGAATAATATCTACATCATTATCTAAAAGTGGTAATAAAGTTTCTATATATCGATTGATTATTTTATCATCCGAATCCACAAATGCAACGTAACAACCTTGCGCTATAGCTAATGCATTGTTTCTAGCAACACTCTGCCCCTGATTTTCTTGATCTATAAAAACAAACTGACTTAGTAAATAATTATATTTCTCACATATGTATTGATATGCCATCAACATAGAGTTATCTGGTGTTCCATCATTAATAAGAATGACCTCAACACCATCAATAAGCTGACAACAAATACTCTCGATACATTCAACTATATATTTTTCTAC
>JAVXNL010000084.1:0-2526 GCA_036645795.1 Clostridia bacterium | reverse complement strand
TAATGAAATAGATTACTATATTGAGTGTACCGAATAAAGAGTGTAAGTAAAAAAAATAAAATCGACTATGATTTTTCTTAGTATATCATAGTCGATTTTATTTTTCTAGTTTACATATGATTTTAATTTTTTTCAGGTAGTGATATCTTTTTAATATTATTAGGATTATCTTTTAATATTTCTGTAGCTGCTCCTAAAGCACCCATAGCTTTTGTAGCGTCAAAGGGGATAAATACTTTATTAGCACTTCCTTGTGAAATACTTTCTAAGGCTTCAAGAGATTTAATAGCAACTAGATTTGCATCAGGTTTAGCATCCATTATAGCAGTATATACAAGATTTATCTCTTTTGCTTTTGCATCTGCAACTTTTTTTATTGCTTCAGCGCTACCTTCAGCTTCAAGCATCTTTGCCTCTCGTATACCTTGGGCACGTCTTATACTAGATTCACGTTCTGCTTCAGCATTAAGTATAGTTGCTTGCTTTCTACCTTCTGCTAGTGTAATATCAGCTTGACGTTTACCTTCTGCCTCTAAGATATTTGCTCTTTTGTTTCTTTCTGCATTCATCTGCTTTTCCATAGCATCTCTAATATCTACGGGTGGTTTTATATCTTTTATCTCAACTCTATCAACTTTACAGCCCCATTTATCAGTAGCTTCATCTAACACGTCTCTTAGTTGAACATTTATTTGATCTCTTGAACTAAATGTACTATCTAGATCCATTTTACCAACTATATCACGAATTGTTGTGATTGCAATATAGGCGATACCTTTTTGTAAACTTTCAATTTCATATACTGCTTTTACCGGTTCTGTTATCTGATAAAATACTACTGTATCTATAGTTATTGTGACATTATCTTTTGTTATAACACTTTGGGGAGTTACATCCATTGTTTGTTGTTTTAAACTAACAATCGCACGAACTTTATCTACAAATGGTAATATGAAATTAAGTCCTGCATCTGCAGTAAAATTATATTTACCAAAACGTTCTATAATACGAACCTCAGATTGCCTTACGACTTTTATAGAAGCAAAAGCTACTATAAATACTAAAACTATTAGAATTATAAAAAATATTGACATTAAAAATCCCTCCTTATATTTATATATTTTTTGACTTTTATTTTTTTATTTCTATTTATATTTCTATTTATATTTTTCTTACTCTAAGTTTTACACCTTCTACATCTTCAATGATTACGGTAGCTCCAGACTCTATTATTGAAGTTTCATCTTCTGTAATAGCAGACCATAGTTCACCATTTACCTTTACTTGTCCTTTTGAGTTTAATGTATGTATCTGTTTTGTAACAATAGCATTTTTGCCAATTAAGGCATCGCTATTCATTGGTGCATTAACACGCGTCTTAAAAAACTTTTTTACTAACGGCTTCATAAATACTATCATAAGAGTTGTTGAAATAGCAAAAACTGCAATTTGAACTGGAAGTGGAAATCCAAGAATACTTGTAATAAATGCAAAAGCTGCTCCAATTCCTGGCCAAAACATTAAGAAAGATACTGTAAATATTTCTATTAAAAAGAAAAGACCACAAAGTATCAACCAAATAGCCCAAATGGGTAGTGACATATATATACCTCCTCTCGATGTAATGTGTATTACATATATAAATAAATTATACACTAATTTTATGTAAAATACAATAAAAAAGCTATAAAATTAAAAAAATATAACAATATAGGTTACTATTTAGCATTGGAATATATATAAATTAAGAAACAACAATCATATTAAATCATATCAAGTTTTTTTAGTTGAATTCTACTGTAAAAGCGTACTATATTTTTATAATTATAAAAAAATTAGCATTAATAGATTTCAATACTAATTTTTAAAATATAATTTGTTTTTGAAATTATGAAAGATAATAAAGGTTTAAAAGCTTTTCAACAGGTATTGTTATGCCAAATGAGCTTAGTATATTAAGTTCAGTAGTACTTAAATGTATACTAATAATTAAAAAATCTAATATATTATTTGCTTTTATAATACGTATGATTTTTGAATACAACGTGGGCGTTTTACTAAGGAAAAAAAGATAATGAGCTTTTTTACTAAAAAGCATTTTAATGTTTTCTTGAATTGAAAAAAACATTAATTCGAGTTCGTTTTCGTGTTTTTTAATATTTGTGTAACAACAATTTTTTGCTTGCCAATTTATATTCATAATATAGCCCTCCATTTATATATTTATACATCATATGTTAAATATATAAATTATAGTATAAAATTTAAAAATATAATAAAAAGTTTTAAAATGTATACTATCAAAGGTATTTAAATAGTTAGTAAAGATATCAAAATATAAGCATATAATAATATATAGAGCGGAGGTGAGAAAACTCCTTAAAACAAGGGGGTATAGGATATTTGAAAAAAACTTGACATATTTATTTGGATATGTTAAAATGTTGAAGGTTTTGTTGAAAATCATTGTTACAATTATGTTACAAGTTTGACAAACCTATAGAGTTATGTTATAATTTTATCTAG
>JAVXNL010000083.1:0-2676 GCA_036645795.1 Clostridia bacterium | reverse complement strand
ATAAAATCCACTTAAGATACTAATCTTAAATGGATTTTATTTTATTATTTTAAAAGTTTATTTAATTCTTTTTTAAACTCATTTATATCTTTAAATTGTCTATAAACAGAAGCAAATCTAACATATGCAATTTCATCTAGCTCTTTAAGTTTTCGTATTACTATATCCCCTATTTCTGTAGCCTCTACTTCTTTTTCAAGTGAATTATTTATCTCTATTTCAATTTCGTCTGCAAGTCTTTCTACATCCTGAACACAAACTGGCCTTTTTTCACAAGCCCTAAGTACGCCATTTATTATTTTATTTCTATCAAATTGTTGCCTTACACCATTTTTCTTTATTACTATTATAGGGGTATATTCAATTCGCTCATATGTTGTAAATCTATTTTTGCATTTCAAACACTCGCGTCTTCTTCTAATAGAGTTTCCTTCTTCTACAGTTCTTGAATCTATTACTTTGCTTTCTTCATAACTACATTTTACACAATGCATATTTTACACCTTCTTTTTATATATTATTTAATTTTCTATTATCTATTATCTTTTAAAAACCTCTTGAAGCACCGCCGACCTCCAGAAGTCCCACCACCTCCGCCGGAATCCGCCTCCAGATGAGCCACCGCCTCCAAATCTATCTGTATAATCATCTTTACTACTGTATCCGCCTATTATATCTATATCCGTACGCGAAATCCGCCTCTTTTAAATATAATTATATATCTAGTTATTATAATTATAAATATGATTATAGAAAATATAAGAGGTATTAGTGGAATTTTCTCACTTTTTTCATAGTTGTCTACCGCTCCTTCAACACCATATTCTTTATATATTATTTGTTGTATTACCTCTACCGTGTTTTTTACTGCACTATCGTAGTCATTATTTTTTAAATAAGGTATTGCTGTATCATCTAATATTCTACCTGCTTTTGCATCATTTATAGCGCCTTCTAATCCATATCCTACTTCAATCTTTATTTTTCTATCTTCTTTTGATATCAAAAGTAAAATACCGTTATTTTTTCCTTTACTTCCAATTCTCCATTTATTATATAGTTCATTTGAAAATGTTTCTATATCTTGTCCGTTTATCTTATCAATTGTTGTAACTACAAGTTGAGCTGTAGTTTTATCTTCTATTTCTTTGCCTTTAGATAACACATAGTTTTTTGTTTCACTCGATAATATATTGGCAAAATCATTTATATAAAACATATTTGTTGGAGTACTGTACGAAGAGTCAACTTTTGCATAACTATACATAAGAGAAGTGATAAAAACTAAAGTAAATATACATGTAATTACTACTTTTTTTAGTACTTTCATATCTTTTATATTTTTCATATATGTTTTCATACCCTTCCTTTAAAACGAAACATTAGGTGTTGTTTTTTCAGCTTCGCTTGCTTTTAAATATTGGCCTTGACTATGTCCAAACATATTTGCAATTATACTGTTTGGAAACATTTTTATTTTTTTGTTATATGCTGCTACCTGATCGTTATAATTTTTTCTTGAAACTGCAATTCTATTTTCAGTGCCTGAAATTTCATCCATAAGAGATACAAACGCTTTATCTGATTTTATTTCTGGATAATTTTCAATAAGTAAATTTATATTTTTTGTTAATTCATCATTTGCATTTAATTTATCTTCTGTAGAACCAGTCATCATTTTTTCTCTTGAACTTGTTATAGAATCAACTATTTTTTGTTCTTGGCTTGTAATTCCTTTTACAGAGTTTACTAAATTTGGTATTAAATCGGCTCTTCTTTTTAATTGATTATCAATTTCTGCTTGATTTTGTTTCATACTCTCTTCCATTTTTATTAAAGAGTTATTTGTAGATATCCCCCATGCTCCAAGTATTACTATAACTACAAGTATTATCGCACCTATTACTACTCCTGTTTTTTTCATTTTATTTTCCTCCTCTATTTTATACTATACATTTTTTTACTACTAAATTCTAATACCCATTATTAAAATTTGAGAGTTTCCATATCTATTATATTTATTCCATATTTTTTATTATATATACTTACAAGGTCCATAGATATTACCCTATCTGTATCTATATCTAATAATTTCAAACATTTTTTTACTGCATCCTCACTTTTACCCTCTATTTCTGCATATGTTGGTATAAGTGGCCAACTATCAATATTTATTTCTACATCATCTAATCTATACTGTATTCTATTATTTTCTTGATAATTACGATATTCATATCCAAGTATTTCTAATATTTCATTTGTTTCTTCAAAATTTGATACTTCTACTTCTAATTCTTTTGTCCTATTAATGCTATAGTTTTTCACATGTTTTA
Organism: Clostridia bacterium; assembly: GCA_036645795.1. Classification (GTDB taxonomy): domain Bacteria; phylum Bacillota; class Clostridia; order TANB77; family CAG-465; genus CAG-465. Next base: position 343 of record JAVXNL010000083.1, on the reverse strand, counting down.
TAGCAAGTGTTGTTTTGTATCCATTAGTTCTAAGCCTTATCCATTTACCTTTAGTAATGGGATTAAAATCATAGGTATATCTTTTTTGCTCAAATTTTCCAATTAATTTTGCACCTAGATTTTCTATTTTTTTCTTGAACTTTTCTGCATCAATCTCTAATATCTTAACCTCATATTCTATATGCATTTTTACCCCCCTCTTACAAAACAAATTATACACCAAAATAAAATATAAAGCAATAGTTAAAATGAACATATTTTAATATGAATTTTATAAATTTATTAGTTACATTGCCTCTTCGAAGCTTTCAATATTGTTAATGATATAATAGAAATGTAATAA
>JAVXNL010000082.1:0-2716 GCA_036645795.1 Clostridia bacterium | reverse complement strand
ACAATTATGTTACAAGTTTGACAAACCTATAGAGTTATGTTATAATTTTATCTAGGACTTAAAAGAAAAGGATGGTGCGAATTTAGATTATGGAAAAAAAAGGTGTGCTCAGTACGCTAAGATTTATATTTTTTACGATGCTTGTATTAGTACTAATATTTAGTGCTGTTATGGTTACAGTTTTAAACACATATAAACCAACAGTTAAGGCATATATCAATGGTAAGTGTTTGGGCTATTATGCTAGTGAACAACAATTTGATGAAGTATATAACGACTTAGTAACTGAAAAGCAAAAAAGTGATCCTAATGTAAAAGTATATTTGGAAAGTGAACCAACTTTTGAAACAAATTATGTAAGAAACAATCTATTAGATGGACAAAATGTATATGACAATTTAAGAGCAGAAGTAAAGACAGAATATACAACATACGAAGTTGCTGTAGATGGCGAAGATAAAATGACTTTTAATAATGAAGATGATGCAAATAAATATGCAGAAGATTTGAAAAAAGAAGTCGCAAAGTTAAATATTGAAGTGAAAAAAGAAAAAAAAGCTGATATTGAAGAAGTTACAACTATTGAAAGAGCCGACAGTATTTTAAAAGATATTGTTGATAGAAATAAACCAGTTGAGGTACCTAAAGCTGTTGTAAAACCACAAAATGACTTTGCTGCTGCTGTTGCTGCAACAGGTGATGGAGTATGGCCTACTGTAAATAGACGAGTAAATTGCCATTATATGGGATATTCAGGACATACAGGTATAGATCTAGGTGGAGCTGTAGGTACGCCTATATACTCTTTTAAAAATGGAACTGTAAAATATGCTGGATGGGGAACAGGCTATGGAAATCACGTTATTATAGATCATGGTGGCGGTATGACAACATACTATGCTCATTGTAGCCAGTTACTTGTATCTGCAGGCCAATCTGTCTCAGAAGGACAATTAATTGCAAAAATTGGTATGACCGGTTATACTACAGGACCTCATGTACATTTTGAAATTAGGCAAAATGGAGTACCAAAAAATCCATATCCATATATTGCTGGTAAATAATAAAGCGATAAAAATAAATATTAATCTGGAAAATAAAAGTCATATAGAACTAAAATAGTGATATATGACTTTTACTTATGATTTAAAAATACATTTTAAAAAATTTGACACATCTAGTTATTTGTGTTATAATATAAGAGATGACCTTGTAAAAAAAAGAAGGAAAGGGCAGAGTTAGTTATGGATAAAAAAAGTGTATTTAGTACACTAAGATTTATATTAATCACAATATTTCTTTTGGGACTTGTTTTTACTGCTGTTATGGTTACAGTTTTAAATACATATAGACCAGCTGTAAAAGTAAGTATTAACGATAAGTTTTTAGGATATTATTCTAGTGAAGGACAATTTGATGAAATATATAGTGACTTAGTTACTGAAAAACAAAATATAGATCCTAATGCAAAAGTATATTTTGACTCTGAACCAACTTTTGAAACAAGTTATATAAGAGGCGACTTATTATCAAAACAAAATGTATACTCAAATGTAAGAGAACAAGTAAGAACAGAGTACAACGTGTATAAAATTTTTATTGATAGTGAAGAAAAAATGATTTTTGGGAATTTAGATGATACTAATAAGTATGCGGCTGATTTAAAAAGAGAGGTTCCAAAAGTTAAAACCGAAGTGAAAAGTGAAAAAGTTTTAGAAAATGTAGAGTTAACGACAACCCAAAAGGCTGATAGTATCTTAAAGGAACTTATTGAAAAAAATAAGCCAGTAGAGATAGCAAATGATACAAAATCTAAAAAAAGAGCTTTAGATACACAAAAGCATGCATCTGCAGATGTTGCAAATATAGCTGCAATGCAAGATGGTATTTGGCCCACAACAGCAAGATATGTATCTTCATCATATGGATGGAGATGGGGAAGCTTACATAGTGGTACAGATATTGCTGGGAAATTTGGAGACCCAATTTATGCATATAAATCTGGTGTAGTTACGTTTTCTGGTTGGCAAACCTCTTATGGAAATATTATAAAAGTGGATCATGGAAATGGCTTTTCTACATGGTATGCTCACTGTAGCCAACTTATTGCAAGTGCTGGTGCAGAAGTATCCCAAGGAGATGTAATCGCAAAAATGGGATCGACTGGATTTTCAACAGGAAATCACGTTCATTTTGAAGTAAGAATAAATGGTGTACATGTTAACTCGTATCCATATATTGCAGGAAAGTAAAAAATATATAAAGTAAATAATAAAACACAAAAGTAATAAATTATAATATTTTTAAATATTGATAAATAGGTTTTATACCATTTATATATACACCTACTACTCAGAAGTATACATTCCTCATGTTATTTCTTGGTTTTAGGCAAGTTTTAAGAGAAGGAGGAACTTAAAAATGACTAAGGAAAGAAAAACAGAAATTTTACAAACTTATGCCAGAGAAAAAAATGATACTGGTTCTGCAGAAGTGCAAATAGCAATTCTTACAGAAAGAATCAATGAATTAACTGGACATTTAAAAGTACACAAAAAGGATAATCATTCTAGACGTGGACTTTTAGTTATGGTTGGTAAAAGAAAAAGATTACTTAGATATTTAGAAGGCAAAGATGTTCAAAGATATAGAGATATCATTGCAAAATTAGGTATTAGAAAGTAAATTAAGAAATAAAGGCTAGGTAGTTTTAAAC
>JAVXNL010000081.1:0-2782 GCA_036645795.1 Clostridia bacterium | reverse complement strand
TAAAATATCAATCAATGTTGACAATTTTGTATAATAAATATATAATAGGGAAAGTAAGGAAAAATAGGGGGAATTTAAAATGGAAGAAATAAAAGAAATGGATTCTTTAAAAGATATTATAAATATAAAATGTGATAAGTTTGCTAGTAGGACAGCATTTTTAGAAAAGGATGGAATTCATAAAGAGTTTCAAAAAATAACATATGCTAAATTAAAAGAAGATGTAAATGCAATGGGAACAGTTATGTTAAAAAATCTGGATTTAAAAGATAAAAAAGTTGCTGTAATAGGAGAAAACAGCTATAAATGGTTTGTAACATATATGGCGGTTACTTGTGGAGTTGGAACTATAGTACCACTAGATAAAGAATTACCTCAAAATGAAATTTTAAATTTACTAAAAAGATCTGAGTCTAGTGCAATAGTATATTCTAGTCGCAGAAAAGATCTAGTAGAAGGAATAAAAGAGCAACTTCCTAAAGATATGCTATTTATAGAGATGGGAAAACAAGAAACAGATGGTATATCATTTTCATATAATAAATTAATAGCACAAGGAATGGAACTTGTTGATACTGGAGTAACAGAATATATTGATACAAAAATAGATAGAGAAGAATTCAGGATTTTATTATTTACATCTGGAACAACTGCTGCTGCAAAAGGAGCAATGCTTAATCATAAAAATATATGTGCTAATACAGTGGCATGTATTACTTTGCTACCAGGTATGGGGGATTATACAACACTTTCTGTATTACCAATGCATCACACGTATGAATTTTCATTAACTTTTATATATTGTTTAACAACTGGTGGAACTGTTGGAATATGTGAAGGATTAAAATATGTATCAAAAAATATACAAGAAGTAAAGCCGGATTGTTTATTTGTTGTACCTGCACTTATTGAAAAAGTATATCAAAAAATTGAAAAAGGTATAAAAGATTCGGGCAAAGAGGTTCTTATAAACACAATGAAAGGAATTACTACGGGGCTTAGTAAAATAGGGATTAATATAAAAAGAAAAGTGTTTAAAGAAATTTATACAAAACTTGGTGGGAATTTAAAATATATATTTTGTGGAGCAGCTCCAATAGATAGAGATATAGTAAAGAAACTAGAAGGATTAGGTCTTGTATTTATGCAAGGATATGGACTTACAGAAACATCCCCTCTTGTTTCAGTAACACCAGAAAATGATAGGGTAGCAGGAAGTGTAGGCAAAGCTGTTAATGGTGTAGAAATCAGAATAGATTTAAGTGGAAATGAAGATGAAAACAGCAATGTTGGTGAAATAATGGTAAAAGGTGAAAATGTATTTATGGGATATTACAAAATGCAGGAAGAAACTAAAAAATCATTAAAAAAAGGTTGGTTTTATACTGGTGATTTAGGTTATTTTGACATAAGAGGAAATCTTATTATATCAGGAAGAAATAAAAATGTAATAGTTACATCAAATGGTAAAAATATATTTCCAGAAGAAATAGAAAATATGATAAATAGAATTCCAATGGTATCTGAGTCTATGGTTTATGGTATGTTGGACGATAAAAATAAACAAGATTTAATTGTTGCAGCAAAAGTAACTCTTAATGAAGAATATATAGAAGAGGTATATCTTTCAAATAGACCGAAAGACAAAGAGATATATGATATAATATGGGCTGAGATAAAGAAAATAAACAAGTCAATGGTACCATATAAAGCAGTAAAAAAATTAGAAGTCAAAAAGGATGATTTTATAAAGACAACAACTATGAAAATAAAAAGATTTGAAGAGTTGAAAAAGGATAAAATGAATATAGATAAGTAAAAAAGTAAAAAATAATATTAGAAGGGAATGTTAAATGGAATTAATAGATATATATGATGCTCAAAATAACTTTAAAATTGGGGTTAAAAGCAGAAATGAAATTCATGAGAAAAGGTTATGGCATAGAGAAGTAGAAGCTTTTGTTATGAATCCCCAAAATGAAATATTATTGCAAAAAAGGAGTTTAAATAAAAAAATGTCTCCTAATAAATGGGGACTTTGTGGTGGTCACGTTAGTTGTGGTGAAAGCGAGAGATGTGCTGTTGCAAGGGAGACTAATGAAGAAATCGGAACTGATTTTAAAGAAGAAAATTTTGTTTTAATTGGAGTGTATAAAAATGTTACTAAAATTAATCAGAGTTTTAGATATATATATATTGTAAAGACAAGTAAAAATATAGAAGAATTTAAAATTCAAAAAAGTGAGCTCTCAGATATAAGATATATAAATATAGAAGAATTTAAAGAAATAATAGCTTGCAAAAATAATAACTATACTTTTGCAAGTAAAAAGTATTCAAAATGTGTGGCAGAGTCTCTTATGGAAAATATAAATATAAATATAAATAATAGAGATATACAACTAGATTTAAATCCAAATATTTAAATAGAACTATATGAATATTTATAAGTAAGAAGTAAACACAAAAGCATTTATTTAAATGTTTTTGTGTTTACTTATATTTCGTGTTTTAAATTTTATTAGTTATAGCTCTCCAAGTATTACATCCTACTATTCCGTCTGGAGTTAGATTATTAGCTTTTTGAAAATTAATAACGGCACTTTTTGTGCTTTTTCCAAATATAGCATCTATTGCATCAGGATTGTATTTTAATACATTTAGAGCATCTTGTAAAACAGCTACATAAACCCCTTTTTTTCTATATTTTATTAAAGGATATCCTCCAGTTGGGCAAGCAGGTGTTGGATCACGCTTATCTACATGAACCCATGTGGGTGTT
>JAVXNL010000080.1:0-2833 GCA_036645795.1 Clostridia bacterium | reverse complement strand
GAAATTATAAGACATAATTTGACATGTAGCTATAAAAGTGGTATAATACAGGAGCAAAAAATATAGAAATACCAACTAGAATAAGGAGGTAAAAATGCAAAATTGCAAAGGAAAAAATATACTATATGAGAGGTGTTAAGTGAAAAATATTAAGACAAAAAGATGCTTAGATTATTGTAATGATAATCCAGATATTTGCTTTGGTAACTTGACTAAGGTTTATACGTATGGAAGTTCAAGTGATATTATTTCGTTTATAAATTTTATATCGAAAACGTTAAAAATTAATAATGTTAATCTGGAATTAGAAAACAAAGTATCTGTTATATTTATAAAACCTATATATATAATAGATGCAAAATACCAAATAAACAATTACAATATTGACTGTTTCAATTTGTGTTTGGATTCTGAAAAAGATATTATTAAAAATATATATAAATTACTTGATAGTATTGAGAAAAAAATAGACGTATGTATTGTTATTATAAGGATAGGAGATGAAAAATATACATTTGCAAGAGATCAATAAAATTCGAATTTGTAATAGATGCGTTTTAAAGTGATTAGCAATATGTTTAATTTATATTTCTAATCCTTATATAATTATAAAAAGAAAGGTATAAAACAAATGAAAACCCAATTAGAAGGAAAAAAAGAAAATTTTTGTGAACCACCAGTAAGAAAAAGTATTATCATATTGAAAAACGAAGGCTTTTTGAGACATTTCAATAATATTTTAAGATGTAATATTTTTAAAGATAGCGATGCTTTTTATGAATTTGAAATGACTTTTAAAACAAATGAAGGTAAAGAGTATAATGTTTCTCCTTTAGTTTGTAGAGGTGATGAAGCTATAGGGAAAACGATGGGCTTTTATAAAGAAGAATTAAGTAATACAAACAAAGTACATATTCATATTAAAGCTCCTTATGAAGCTTTTTTTAAAATTGAAAAACTCGTTATATATTAAATAAAAAAGAGTTTTTGGAAATAGAACTTTTGTCAATAAAATATAGTTTTGTCATATATACAAATTATGTATAATATATTATACATATAACCGGTTTAGTTTTAAAAATAATTTTGAAAAGGAGAACATAACATGGAAGTAGTTTTAAACGAAAGTGTTAAGTTTGCAGAAGTTGAAGAGGTTTTTGAGGGTATAGTAAAAAACAGGGGATATAGTGGAGAGTATTTATTATCATTTTCACCTGTTGTATCTGGAAAATGCAAAGAGTTTAGCATAATTATTGCGGGCATTGCTATTATAGCTAGTTCAATAAAACACTTTGTTAAAGAAAAGTCAGGAGTATATGATACTATAAAATTAAAATTGTCATATATACCACAAAATTAAAAAAGGAAAAAAGTCTATCTTAATTGATAGGCTTTTTTTGCAGATAATGGATCTGAGTTTTCAAAGCATGAAGAGTTTACAAAAACGTTTAAAGCAAAAGTATATTTTGCAAGACCACATGCTCCATGGAATAAGCTAACAAATGAAAATCATAATGGATTATTACGAGAATTTTTTCCAAAGAAAACTGACTTTACAGAAGTAACACAAAAAGAATTAGACCAAGAAAATGTCTTAAATGGAAAACAGCTAGGAAATTTTTTAATAAAGCTATATAGAAAATATAGCTTGGTCTCTGCCCAAACCCGAGGCTCAAAAGAATATCAAGATGTTTTCAGACCATTAGATAGAAGTTTATGGGACAGCTTTGCACATAATAATAGACCTGTTCCAAAAGAAGAAGTAGATGATGTAAAATGGGCAACAATAGAAGAAATACAAAAAATGAGACAACAAGAAATTTTTTCAGAAAGCCATAAAGCTTTTTTTGAAGATTGCTTAAAATATTTGAACGGGCGAATTGTAACTGAAGCCGAACACCTAAGATGATAAAGCCAAAATTATGTAAAATATAATAGAGATGTGAGCTTTGTCATTGACTTTTTAGCTAAAAATTGATATAATGTAGAGCAGAAGAAAAAAAAATTGTTCTAAATAAATATTTTAGAGGAGGAAAAATGAATTCAGTTAGACTTTTAATAACCGAAATTATTCCACAAGAAGATAATAGTGTATGGGTGTGTGTAGAAGTCAAGTTTGGAAAGTTTTATATAAAATCAGAAAAAATGGAATTGCTTAATTTATATAAAAAAGAGATAATAGATATAAGTGATATAACATTTATAGAAAAATCTTCTTTTTATAGTGATGGTTATATAAAAAAAGGAGGCAGTGCTTGCTTTAAAATTAATAAATCAGAAGCGAGTGACATTCATGTTGGGTTATACATAGTAGAAAAAGACGCTACAATCTCTAAATGTAATAAAATAGAAGCTCTAATTTATTCAATAGGGGATGTAGTGGAATATTATAGCAAAGAAATTAAAATCAAATTTGCAGAAATAGCTAAATCTAATACAGGCTATTTGGACGTGTCAGTTGTAGAGTATAAAATAAAAAGAAAGGAAACTATTGAAAGTCTTGTTGGTAAAACAACAATCATCGATTATGAATATATATTGGAAATCGTTTTAGATAATTCGATATATATTGAAAAAGGAGCAAGACTTATTTTGCTAGAAAATGGTGTTGAAATAGCAAAGGGCAAAGTAATGAGAGTATAACGGCTCTTTGGCAATAGTGAGGGCAAAAAAAAATAAAAAAAGTATAAAAATAACATAGGAGTAAAAACTTCTATGTTATTTTTTTGAAATAAAGTAAGTATAACTACTTACTAAGTAATATATAAAATAAAACAAAAAAATAATAGAATAACATATTAAAATAATAAAGTTGTAAAACGCAATAAAAGAA
>JAVXNL010000079.1:0-2833 GCA_036645795.1 Clostridia bacterium | reverse complement strand
GAAAATAACAAAGCATTATTTTAGATTAATATTGTAGCATCACAATGATTGAAAATAACGTAAAAAAGGAAACGTTGTATCTTTACCTTATACAAGTTTCTAATTTTCTAATTCCATTATTAACCTTTCCTTACTTGGCAGCAAAATTAGGTGTGGAGAGTTTTGGGAAAATAGGTTTTGCAACAACGCTATTTTTTTTATTTACATTTATTGTTGATTTTGGATTTATTCTATCTGGCGCTAAAAGTATTAGTCTTAATAAAGAGAGTAATGATATTTCAGATGTTATATATACAAATATTCAATTTTCTAAAACTATAATTTTTACATTATTGTTAGTAATCTCAAGTGTAATTATATTTTTTATAGATATTAATAAATTGGATTTTTATATAATTTTTTTGTGTTTGTTATTCTCATTTACTTCAATATTAACTCCCGCATACTTGTTTAACGGTTTAGGGAAGAATTCAGTTCTCGCAGCTGTAACTGTTATAGTTAGACTGTTGTTTGTTATTCCAATTTTTTTCTTGGTAGATGATGCTGGAGATATATGGTATGCAATTTTCTTACAGCTATTACCTTATGTAATCATAGGGTTGTTAATACAATCTATAATTAGAAAGAATAGAATAATTAATTTTAAGTTTAGTTTAATTAATAAAGAGATAGCAATAAAAGAAACTAGAGAAAGTTTCGAAAATTTTATAGCATCCTTTTTCACATTAGGATTTACTTATTTGACTCCTCTAGTCGTAAAAGGAGTGTTTGGTGATTATGCTTTAGGTTTGTACACTCTAATTGAAAGACTTATATCTGCATTAAGGCAAATGTATGTACCAATAAATCAAAGTTTTTTCTCTAAGGTTTGTGTGATTTATGAATATGAAGATAAAAGAGAATATGTAGCATATATAAAACTAATATTTAAAATTTTTATTTCTATAGGGTTTTTAGTAATTCTACTAAATAATTTAATTGGGGAGTATATTTTAGGTTATTTATTTCCAAAATATGAAATATTTAATCTTCTTAATTTAGCAATAATAACGCAACTTTTTATTTCTATTGCATCTATTCTTGTTAATTTCGTAATTATACCAAGTGGAAATAGTAAGTTTCTTAAATATATATATATGTTAGCATCTATAATATATATTCCTTTGATTTTTACATTAATATTATGTTTTGAATTCTTAGGAGTTTTTTTATCTATGCTAATAATTGAAATTTTCATTCTTATTCTTTTATTCTCTGTAGCATATTTTAAAGTTTACGGTAACTTTAAAGGTGGATTTGATAATGATTAAATATATTTTTAATCCATTTTTTATTTATTCTTCTATATTTGTCTTCATTATTTTAATTTATCCGTTACAATGGTCAGATATACAGCCGAAGTTGTCGGGTAATTTAACATTATTTATATTATCAACAGTTGTAATTAGCTTTTTTCTTTCTTTAATATTTAGAAGTAATTTTAAAAATATTTCTCTGGAAAGTATTAAGTATAAGAATCATTTTGTTTGGGTTTTTTCTGTAGTTGGTGTGGCTTTAGAATTCTTATATGCAAAGGGAATACCTCTCATTAAAGTTATGAAAGGAGAATTTCACGATTATTTTGCATTTGGTATACCAACTTTCCATGCAATATTTCTGCCATATCTAATATCTATTGGGTTAATTTCATTTTATAATTATTTGGCTAGCAGAAATAGAAGTGATTTATTTCTATATTTATTCTCTATATTATTTTGTGTTTTAATTATAAATAGAGGAGCTGTGATATTTATATTATTTAGTAGTTTGGTTATTCACTTCTTATTGAAAAATAATCTTACTCCTAAGAAAGTTATTTTAACTATAATAGGAAGTGTAATCACATTATATTTGTTTGGAGTGGTTGGAAACTACCGAATGGTCTCAAGCGGATATCAAGGTAACGATATTATTCTTACAGTAGGTCAGGCAAATTCGAATTTTTATCAATCTAATGTACCTACAGAGTTTTTTTGGTCATATTTGTATTTAGTAACCCCCTTCTCTAATTTACAATATCAGGTTAATAATATTCCAAGTAACGTTGACATTGAGAATGCTTTTAAATATCACATTTTAATTGATTTTCTTCAAAAGAGAATTTTCCCTGATAATCAACAGCAAACAATGCTGTTGCAGGAAGAATTTAATGTTTCAACTATGTATGGTGATGTTGTACAAGTCGCAGGAATACCTGGTGCTATGGTATTATTTATATGGTATATACTAGTCGTCTTTGTTGTCACAAAGCTTACACCTTCTAAATATAAGATCATTGTCATTGGGATTTTATGTTGTATTTCTGTTTTACAGTGTTTTACTAATATTATGGTTGTAGCTGGGTATGGTTTGCCTCCAGTATTAATTGCTCTTCTCTCAAGATTTAAATTTGCAAATAATAGGATTATATGAATATAGTTGCAGTAATTGTTACCTACAACCCGAATATTGATTGTCTGAGAGTGCTATTAGACAATCTTAATAATAGTTGTGTAAGTATAATAATAGTTGATAATTATTCTACAAATGAAGCATTTAAAAACACAGCATTTAAGAGTAATGTTGAGCTGTTAAGCTTGAGCAAAAATCAAGGAATTGCCTTTGCTCAAAATGTAGGAATAGAAAAGGCTATTAAAATTGATGCAGACTATATCCTTTTCTTTGATCAAGATAGTAATGTAAGTAATCATTTTGTAGATGATTTAATGAGTGACTATCGAAAGATATATGCTACTCACGAGAAAATTGCTGCTATTGGGCCGAGGTTTATAGATGAAAATAAAGGTTTTTATTT
>JAVXNL010000078.1:0-3022 GCA_036645795.1 Clostridia bacterium | reverse complement strand
AGTTAGTAAATTTTTAATTGTTATTATGTTATTATTTATTCCATTAATTATAGATACGGATTATTTTATATCATCGTATATGCAAAACACTGTTAATTTAATATTTCCAGAGTCCGTATTATTTATATGCAATTTATTTTTAATACCTTTTGTATATATATTTGAGATATTATTTAAATTTAATATAATTAAATTATCATATATAGTAATTCCAGCATATATATTTGGTTTAAATTACATAAATAAAAAAATGTTATAATTTAAAAAGATATATTGAAGATAAGAATAGATAATATATATAAGAAACACCCTAAAGATAAACGTTTCAAAGTAAATCTTTAGGGTGTTTTTACGCTTAGTAATAGTTAGTTTAAATAAACATTTGCCAGTATGCACCAGATTCTAAATCAGGATAATATACGGAACCTTTGTCACTATAACCTTTTTGAGTACATTCTTTTAACTTTTGCTCTTTTTCAGCATCAGTAGTACCTAATAATGTATAATAGTTTGTTTTATTTACAGCAGCTTTAACACTACCTAGCCTTTTGTTAAACCATTCTTTTGCAAAACTGGTTCCATTTTTTTCAGTTGCTGTATTGCAAGAATAAAACATAGTAAAGGCATTAGAAGAAAATCCAGATGAATTAATATTTTTTATATCTTCAATTTTAAAACTAAGATTAGATTCAGGATTTCCTTTTTGATTGTAACCAATTTCTACAGAACCAACTACTCCATGTGAGAAAAACGTTAAATTACGTATTTTATAAAAAGATCTATCGTAATTTAAATAATTAATTAGTTCTGACTTATGACTAAAGAACGATATATTAACTCCAAGTTTTTTTGCAGTATCTTTAAAGTTGTAAATATCATTTTGTGAATAACCAACACTAGAAATTAACCAAGTACATTTATCAAAAGGATAATTTTTTTTAAAATCATTTATTTGATTTATTGCAGGCTCTATGAAATTATATTTATATCTATCTTGCATACGGCAACTATTCGTGTAATTTAGGGCCACTTAACATTATTTTTAATTATTACTAAAAATTTAAAGTACCATAAACGTTAAATTATAGATATATCAACACTTTGATTAGGGTACTACATTATAGAGCTAGTTATTATCGCATTAACAGGTCTTACCTACCTAATTAGCAATTAAGAACTATAAACGGTCGTTTATGGGATTGGATATTTCAATAAAAACACTTTTTTATTACATTATCTGGGAAGTGCCCCTGTTTTACACGAATGGTTGCCGTACCCCATAGCCATCAAGCTAAGCCATATTGAATATTAGTAAGTAATTAATAAATAATATATTTTAATAATTATCTTTGTATTAATGAGTTTCAATAGTGAATTTTAAATCTTCATCAGTATTGAAACAATTTCTTTGTACGCCAAAAAAGCCACTATATAGCGAGAATAGTGGGAATATTCGAAATTTATCGGGTTGTTTTATGCAGCCACTTTAGTCTGTGCTGATGTTTGTTTATAACAAACTCCAAGAATATCAAAAACAGTTTTCTTGTCCTTTTTATGAGATTTCAGGCCATTCCTAACTATATTTTTTAATATTAATTTTAAAGTATTTAAAACTTTATTAGGGAATTCGATAAGATCAAAGTATATCCCATCAATATATTCATGAACTATTTCACAAGTTTTAATTTCACTGGCTTCAAGCCCTGTATTTTCTAAAACTAAAGTCCGCATTTTAAACATTACAGCAGAGCTTATGAGTAGCAAAATAAGTTTCCCATAAAGCTGACATTGAAACCGTTCTATTTTAACTAACTTTACAACCTGGATACTAAATATAGATTTCCATGTTTTAAAAATTATTTCTATCTGCCATCTTAAACTGTAAAACTCATGAATCTGTTTTGAATTTAAAGTTTCTTCTGTAATATTTGTTATATAAATAGATATTCCTAATAATTCAATAGTATTATCACTTTTTTCTATACCCTTCTTTTTTGCATTCTTAATAGACTTTTCTGTTCTTTTTTTCAATTGATCATTTGTTAGTTTATACAAAATAAGCCTTGTTTTTAGGCTCTTTTCCTTACCTACATAAACATCCTTAATTTCATAACGTTCCCCCTCACCCATTGCTTTCATTATGTCAGAAATATAAATTCTTTTAAAAAGGCTTGATTTTTTAGGAGATCCATTCTTGTAGTACTCTATATCCTTATTCTCTATATATACCGCTATATTAGGTTTGAGTCTAGATATGTAAAAAGCCTCTCTATCTTCTATATCCAAAAAATCTTCAAAATTGAAGTAGCCAAGATCTCTTAAAATAAGATCACCGGCTTTAATAGTATCTCTTATTTTGCTTCCAAAAGTGTTATCACTTCCAGAACCAGCACCTACTTGTATATTAAGAAGATTTCCAGATTTTAATTCATATTCTAATTGTATTTTTACACCTGAAGATTGAGAACAGCCACCAGATCCAGGATAAACATCTTTATAGCTTTCTGGTACTTGAAACGCAGTAGAATCAAGTATTCTTATTCGTTTGAAATGTTCATCCCATACACTTGGTATACAAGTAGTATTTGTTAGTGTTTGACTCAATAGGTTCTCGAAAATCTTTTTTTAAAATTCCACACATCTTTCATTTAACCATTGATCTAATGCTTGATTAGAAATAACTATTCCTATTTTTGCACTAAGTTTTGTACATAATGTAACAAGTGTATTATTTGCAACCTCTGCATCCATAAAGCAGCATAAGCAAATGAATTCCCATGCTTCAATTTTACCTTTTCTTTTCACAAAACCTGTTTCTCTAGCTATTTTTTCAATCTCCTCTTTTGAAAAACAGCTTTTAAGTTCGGCTGCAAAAACCTTTATATCTTTATCTGATTTTAAGTTTTCTTTTATCATTTATAAATTCCCCCCGTTGCTGTAATGTTATTATATTTTAAATAATAACATTTTTACAAATGGGGGGCTTTATTTTCATAGAAATTTCTTAGCTTGATGGCTATGT
>JAVXNL010000077.1:0-3067 GCA_036645795.1 Clostridia bacterium | reverse complement strand
TAGCCTTGATAATAGAATTTGAAAAAAAGTAGAAATTAATTAAGTTAATTTGTAATATAAAATCGTGTTATAAATCAAAATTAGTAAACAGTAGCGTTTTTAAAACGTGTATATATTTTATTATAAAAATATGTTGATTAGCTAGAATCTTTATGGTATAATTGTAAAGACAAACAAGTATAGTTGTTAAGAGGAGATGAAGTTTAATTGGCAATAAAAAAACAAACTTTTATGAAAGGCGTGTTTGTAATAATGATATCTCAAATACTTATAAAAGTATTTGGATTTGTATATAGAATAGTACTTACGAACTTTCCACAATTCTCAGATGAAGGAAATAGTTATTATGGTTCTGGTTTTCAAGTATATACATTAATTCTTGCAATTGCTACAATGGGAATACCTAATACAATCTCAAAATTGGTTTCTGAGAAAATAGCTGTAGGTGATAAGCGAGGAGCTCATAAGATTTTTAGAACAGCAATGTCATTATTTACTTTTATGGCAGTAGTTTTCTCACTTATATTATTCTTTGGAGCAGGATTTATATCAACTAATATACTTGCTAATCCTGGCGTAAAATATACTCTTATGGCTTTAGCTCCAGCTATTATATTCGTTGCAATGTCTGCAACACTTAGAGGATATTTTGTAGGTATGCAAAACATGATGGAATATAGTAAAGCGCAAGTTTTAGAGCAAATTATAAACAGTATATTTTCAGTTATATTTGTTGTAATGTTATTGGGAGCCACACCAGAAATAATGGCGGCAGGTTCTACACTTGCTACAACAGTTGCAGCTTCTACGGCTTTTATGTATCTATTAATATATTATAACAAAAACAAAAAAGATATTTGGCAAGATATAAAAGCATCAAATAAATTTGCTATAGAACCTAAGAAAAAAATTATAAAAAAACTTATTGCATATGTTATACCAATATCTTTTGGTAGTGTTGTAGTAGCGCTCTCGGGTGTTATAGATGTAGTAACTGTTATGGATGGATTACAAAAATTTGGATATGGATTACAACTGGCAAATGAAAAATTTGGGATACTTTTGGGGAAAGTTGATATATTAACATCAGTACCTTTATCAATAAATGTAGCATTTTCTGTAGCATTAGTGCCATTTATATCTTCTGCTATGGCTTTGAAAAAGAGGGGGGAAGTGTTAAAAAAGATTAATTTTTCACTTAAAGTTTCAACTCTTATAGCACTCCCTTGCGCTGCAGGTCTTTGTTTGCTCGCAGGCCCTATATTTGCATTACTTTTTCCAAATGCACAAGAAGGAGTACTTCTTTTACAGATACAATGTTGGATGATTGTATTTGCGGTAATTGCACAGACATTGTATGGCTCTTTACAAGGTCTTGGTAAACTATTTGTACCAGGAACTTGTTTAGTTATTGGTGCAGTGGTAAAATATGTTTTAAATGTTTTATTTATACCAGTGTATGGCGAAATAGTACCAGCTATAACAAGTGTTATATACCAATCCATAGCTTGTATCTTATCATTTATATTATTATTTAAGTATTTAAAGGAAAAGCCAAATATAATGAAAATATTTATAAAACCTTTGATAGCTACTATATGCATGGGAATAGTAATATTTGTGGTACAAAAAATAGTTGTATACATAAATATATCCAATACTATAGCGACAATTAGTACTATAGGTATAGCGGTTGTTTCATATATATGCTTTGTAATAGGTTTTGGTGTTATGGATAAAGAAGAACTTATGCAACTACCTTATGGCAACAAGATATGTCAAGTTATTGGAAAAATTAAAAAAATATAAGAAAATCAAAGAAAAGTGTTGACAATAGTTGATATTTGTAGTATATTCTAGTTGTAATCTTAAAATAGGAGGGATTTATAATGAACAAAGCACAATTAATAGCAAAAATAGCTGAAGAAAGCAAATTAACAAAAAAAGCTGCTGAAACTGCTTTAGACGCTTTCATCAAAAGTGTAGAAGGTGCACTAAAAGATGGAGAAAAAGTTCAATTAGTAGGATTTGGAACTTTCGAAGTAAGACAAAGAGCTGCTAGAAAAGGAAGAAACCCACAAACTAAAGCTGAAATTAAAATACCAGCTTCAAAAGCACCAGTTTTCAAAGCTGGAAAAGCTTTAAAAGATCTTGTTAACAACAAATAATTTAATATTTAATATTAAGTTATATTAAGAAACCAGACGTTATTTTGATACTCTGGTTTTTTTATTTCCTAAAAAATAATATTAAAGAATATAACATAATAAAAAAGCGAGTATATTTTAACATTTACTCGCCTTTTTATTATCTTTTCTAATTTATAAAATTAGGAATTGCTCTCTTCATTTAAAAGCTCTGTAGTAAGCGGTTCATTTGCAAGTTTTGAGGTACAATATCCACATCGTATAGCATCTTTTGGAATTTCATTTAAACAATAGGGACATGTTTTTATTCTACTTTCTTTAAAATCAGCTTCTTTTTTTGCGTTCTTTTTGTTAGATTTGCGTATAAAGCTTACTATTAAAAATAAAACAAAGGATACTATGAAAAAGTTTAATAATGCATTTAGTAATTCTCCATAGTTTAGAGTTATTGCTCCCGAAAGTTTTGCTTGCTCTAATGTATCAAACTTTCCACCACTAAGCGAGATAAAAAGTTTAGATAAATCTACTTTGTTTGTAAGGATACTTATAAGAGGTGTTATTGTAGAAGATACTATAGCATTTACTATATTTGTAAATGCGCTACCAATTACAACACCAATTGCTAAATCTATAGCATTTCCTTTAATTGCAAAACTTTTGTAATTTTCTATTGTTTTTTTTGCACGTTCACGTGATTTTTTTTGCTGTGCTTTAAAGTCTTTTACAGCTTTTTTATTTTTTTCTTTTTGTTCTACAGATATTTTATTATTCAAATTTATCACCGATTACATTTTATAACACAAATATAAAAAAAACAATAGTATACAAAAAAGTTAGCTTAAAATTTAAAAATAAAAAAATGACTTCCTTTATTTAGATAATGAAGAATAATAAGATAAGATATTATATATCCTATTATT
>JAVXNL010000076.1:0-3130 GCA_036645795.1 Clostridia bacterium | reverse complement strand
ATACACCCTCTTTTGCATTCTCTATTGGATTATTTTTATTAAGAGCCAAAATCACAGCTGCTGCAAGTATTATTATAACAATAATCGTGATTACTAGTACTATTAGTGATACACCTTTTTCTTTTCTCATATACAATCCCCTTCCAAATTAGTAATTTTAAATGCATAGTTTTTTACTCTATTTGCATTTTTTTCTCTCTTATATTATAAAACAAGTGTTGCTGCACGATTCCCGCATTTTCTCCAAACTTCTTATCTGCAATTTCAATAATCTGTGATTTCTTTAAAGTGGTTTTAACATCTTTAAAATAAAGCAATTGCATTATACGCTCAACCCAAACATCAATTGGAAATACTTCTTTTTTCCCACATGCAAATAACAATATACAATCAGCAACTTTAGGCCCAACACCTTGTAATGTCAAAAGCTCTTTTTTAAGTTTATTTGTTGTCATACTTTCTATATTATTAACATCTACTTTTTTCTCAATTATATCTTTTATTGTGTTTTTTATATATCTTGCTCTAAATCCAACGCCACACTTTCTAAATTCACCCTCACTTACATTTTTTAACTCTTCTAGTGTTGGGAACAGATAATATTCCTGATTTTCAAATATAATCTTTGT
Organism: Clostridia bacterium; assembly: GCA_036645795.1. Classification (GTDB taxonomy): domain Bacteria; phylum Bacillota; class Clostridia; order TANB77; family CAG-465; genus CAG-465. The sequence continues at coordinate 2,501 of JAVXNL010000076.1, read as the reverse complement.
TCCATAATTTTTTGATATTTCTTTTACTGACTTAGAAATTCTTGGTATATTATTATTTGCAGATATAATATATGATATTAGTACCTCTAAAAAATCCTGTTTAAGTATATGTATACCTGTCGTGTTTTTAACTGCTTTTTTTATATGTTCATCAATTTCAGATATTTCTTTTTCTACCTTTTTATAATCACATGCAATATCAAAGTAATTTATTATTACATCTTCTAAATTTTCTAATACATTACTAGATACTACTATATTATCTCCTACTTGCCTTATCTTTACAACTCTGTCTTTTATAACACCCACATATTCGTTATCCACATTTTCCACACTTTGCCATCTAAAACATTGACCACACTCTAATGTGTATTTTAGATTAAAACAATTTGTTTTAATCTTTATTTCTTCAGAATCTTTATTTATTTTCATTTTTTTCTTCCTTTACTATATATTTTAAATCTATAAGTTTTTTTATATTTTCCACTATTTTTTCAGTTGGTATATTGTCCATATTTGTTAAAAATATAAACTCCACACCAGCCTCTTTAATAAATCCCATTTCTGTATTAGTCCCTACAGTTTCTCCTTTATGATTTATAATTGTAAAGCTTTTATGTTTTTGAACTCTAATACCATAACCATATTCTGTATTTTTTCCATTCGGTAAAACATTTGGCTTTAACATGGTATGTTGTATTTTTTCATTATTTTGTATAAATTCTAACCACTTTTTTAAATCATTAACAGAAGAATATATTCCTCCATCTCCAATTGTTGCTGTAGTTATCCCTTGATCTTTTAAAACAAATTTATCATTTAGTATTACATGCCCAAATGCTCTTTTTATAACATATGTTTTCCCTTGTATATTTACAGTGCTTTTATACATTCTTAATTTATCAAAAACTTCTGTCTTTAAAAACAAACTAAGACTATTTTTTGTTATTTTTTCTATTATTAAACCTAATAACACATATCCTGTATTACTATACCTGTAATCCGTACCTGGTTTAAAATATAATTTTAAATTTTCTTTTAAAAATGTTACTATTTCATAGTCTTTTATTTGAGTTGTATCATGTTCCATCTCTTCATAATCTGGCAAACCTGATGTGTTATTTAGTAAATTTTGTATTGTAATATCAGAAAAAAACAAAGGAAGCTCAGCAAATATATCTGTTAATTTAGTCTCTAATTTTATTTTTCCTTTATCTATTAAAAGTAAAACTGCATAAGCTATGAATTGTTTAGAAACTGATGCTAGTCTAAAATTAGTGTTTCCATCTATCTTAAACCCAGCATTTGCTAGTTCCTCACCATTATATTCTTCTATTTTAAAATAAGGAGTTTTAAAATATAGGGCATATCCTTGTTTTTTATTTTTTATTAAGTTTTTAAGCAAAATATCTTTTACTTTTTCTACATCTACGTTTTTAATATTTCTACATTCATCTTTTAAATGTAAAATATTTTTAACTAAAAGTATATCTTTTAAATGCTCATTTTCATTTAGCTTAAATTTAACACCTGAATAATTTTCGATCTCTTTTACCCAATCTTCAAAATCACGTGATACACGTTTTACAAATTCTTCAGTTCTGCCTTGTGCTATATATCTTTTTATATACTCGTTTTTCAGACTTTTATCTGGATATACTAATATATAACTTATATTGCTCTCATCTAATGCTTGTCTTACTTCTTGGCCTTGTGAGATAATAATTACATCTACTTTTCCAATATTTGATTTTATCTTCTTTAAATATTGATGTACAAAATTTTTATTTTTATCACCATTTTTTAAACGTGAGAACGCCTTTGAATCTAATTCTAGTATTTTTTCTCTATAGTTACCTTGTTCTTTATATAATTTTGATTTCCCAATACCTGGAAATCCAGAAATAATAATCGTTTCTTTTATCATTTGTATCACTCCACATTTTTTTGTTTTATAGCTTTTATTATATCACTAAAAAAACTTTTACTCAAACTTTTTTTGAAAAAAGCAGAAAAATAACCTAAACTTTCACATCTAGATTATTTTAAACTGGTACCGAAAGTGGGACTTGAACCCACATGATATTGCTACCAACAGATTTTGAGTCTGTCGTGTCTGCCAATTCCACCATTTCGGCTAAATTAATACAAATAAATTATATCATATTAATTTGACAATTTCAACATTTTTTTAAAACTACATATAAAATTATTGATTTTTCCCAATATTTATAGTATAATTATGAAAGATAAGATATGCGGGTTTAGTATAGTGGTAGTATAAAAGGCTTCCGATCTTTTGACGTGAGTTCGATTCTCATAACCCGCTCCAATTAGAAACAACTTACGAACCAATATGGTATCGTGAGTTGTTTTATTTATATAAAATAATAATCTTGTTTTTCTGAGAAAGAGAACATTATTTATCCTGAGTTTAGCAGTTAAATATAAAAAACTTAGGCTATTTCTTTTTAAAAGCGATATATAATGAACTTGGAATA
>JAVXNL010000075.1:0-3217 GCA_036645795.1 Clostridia bacterium | reverse complement strand
CTGCTGAATGGTTTCTTGGTACAAGATCCAATTCGGCTGACATAAGAAAAATTTTAAAATACTACCTTGATGTAGCGAAGAATAACACACTTATGCAACAAAGTTGCTTCCCTTAAGGAAGTGACTTTCTGCCCTCGGCGAGTGTTCCCAAAGGGTGGGTTTGGGCAAAGCCCATTAAGGACAAAGTCCTTATCTGCTCAATGCAATTGCACGTTCTTGCACCGCAAGAGTATAACGTGCTATACTCTTGATATGAAATATCTAAATAGAGTATCAAAATTGGAGGTGCATTATCTATTATGGAGTTTGCTTGGAATACGGGAAAAAATAAAATGAGCGATGTAAAGGGCAAGGAGAAAGAACAGGATAGAGAGGGCAAAATTTCAAATGATGAAATTGACCGAAAAAAAACTTACTTGAATTATGATTTGGTTGAGAACAATAAGAATTTGTACCAAAGAGTTAAATCAAGAGTTGAAGAAGTAAGACCGGTATCAAGAGTTCAAAAAAATTCAGTAGTTGATTATTCAAATATCATAACAGTACCTAAAGAGCAGTTTAAAAATTGGGGTATTGAAAAATCTAAAGAATATCTAAAAGAGGTTTATAATTATTTTTGCAAAGAATTCGGAAAAGAAAATGTTGTATCTGCAAAAATTCACCTGGACGAAAATAGCCCTCATATGCACCTTCATTTTGTTCCAGTTTCAGAAACTGGTAAACTTCAAGCAAGAAGCGTAATGACACCAGCAAGAATTAACAAAATACACACAGAAGCCCCTAAATATCTTCAAGAAAAAGGTTTTGATGTTGAAAGAGGTACTGGAAAGACCGAAAAGAGCCTTGAAATTCACCGTTTTAAGGCTGAAAAGCTTAAAGAGGATGTAAATATCCTAGAATATAAATTAAAAGCCCTCACAAGCGATTTAAAGAGTTCACAAGTGGCAAAGGGGCAAATGGACCACTTAGATTCGATAGAGTATAAGAAAAGCCCTTTAGGGGCTAAAATAAGCCTTAAAGAAAGCGATTTTAAAATATTACTGGATTCAGCAAAAGGAAATATCAAAAGTTTTGTAGAAATAGACAAGCTCGAAAGGGATTTAGAGAGAATAGAAAAGAAGAGCTGTGGGCTTGGTGATGAAAACAAAAATCTTAAAGATGAAATAAAAAAACTTAAATCAGATAATAAGGATTTACAGAAAAAATACGATAAAATTGTAAAAGAAGCAAAATGTTTAAGGTCTTCTATTGATGAACATCCAGACAGTGAAAATATACTTGGAAATGCAAGGGAAAAGTTCAACCCTCCAAGACCAAAACAAGAAGTGAAACCTAAAAATAGAAATATGCAAAAATCACAACCCAAAGGTTGGGATTTGGATAGATAAAAAAATAAAGGCTGAAAAGCCTTTTTTGTTGCTAAAAAACGCAGTTTTTGGAGAAGTCCGAAGGAGTTCTTTCTTTACTTGATACTATACGCAACTATTTCGATTTGAGTTAAACCCCTTCAAAGCTAGTCATATTAATGGATAACGCAAAAAAAACTTGCCTTTTTTGTAATAGTGATTTATAATTTTAAGTGACAAAACCAAAATTAAATCATATTACGAAAGGAGCAAGTTTTTTGTTAAGGGATAATTGAAGTCCCTTAATTAAATTCTATTTAATTCTATGGATAATTATACAAAGAAAAAACCAAAAAATCAAGAGGAAAATAATGTTTTACAGAAATGTACTGATAAAAAATTGAAAAATCCTAAATTTACTGCATTTATTGCACCTTTAACAACTAAAAAAAATATAGAGAGAATATCTGAATGTGGGGATTTTGTTATGTTTTTAGCTGATATGAATTTAGAGAATATGAAATTACATAAAAGTAATTTTTGTGGAAATAGATTTTGCCCAATGTGTAGTTGGCGTACTTCTTGCAAGGATAGTTTGGAAATAACAATTCTTATGGAGCATTTAAAAAAAGAAGAGAATAAAGAGTTTATTTTTTTAACCCTTACAACTCCTAATGTTACTGGAGATGACCTTAAAGAAGAAATTCAAAAATATAATAAGGCATTTAAAAAGTTGATGGAACGTAAAGAAATCAAAGTTATGTGTAAGGGTTACATAAGAAAATTAGAGGTAACTTATCAAAAGGAAAAATATATAACTAAAGAGCTATGGGAAAGAAAAAAGAAATATTATCAAAACAAGGGTCTTGAAATAGGTGATTTAGAACCTAATTTTGATACTTATAATCCTCATTTTCATGTAGTTATTGTAGTTAATAAAAGTTACTTTACCCAAACAAAGCAATATATACCTCAAGAAAGATGGTTGGAGTTATGGCAATTGTCTACTGGTAATAATTCAATAACACAAGTAGATGTTAGAAAGGCTAAATCAAATGATTTAAAAGAAGTTTATGAACTTGCTAAATATTCTGCTAAAGATAGTGATTACCTTGTATCTCCTAATGTCTTTAAAACCTTTTACCTTGCGTTAAAGGGAAAACAAGTATTGGTATTTAGTGGCTTATTTAAAAATGCTCATAAATTGTACAAGCTAGGCGAATTGGATTGTTATAAAAAACAAGATAATATTGAATATACTTATATGCTTTATTATAATTGGCATAAAAAAGAGTATGAAGAATCTAAAGTTAGGGAACTTTCAGAAGAAGAAAAGAAGAAATTAAATAAAAAGTTAATAGATGAGATTGAAATAGAGTAGGATTTCCCTACTCTTTTTTTAATATATTCATTGTCATACAAGTATCATGCATTGCAATGTATCTGTATGACAGTTTATTTTACTCTTTTTTAATATATCCACTGTCATACATATGTCATACAATGTATGACATATGTATGACAGTGGATATATTATTATTTATAAATTAATTATTGAAGATAAATAGAGAACTTAACAATAGACTTAATGAATTTAACATAAGAGAGTATGAATATGAAATTCATAAATTAAAAGATGAAAACAATTTATTGTTAAATGAAAATAATGATTTAAAATCAAGAGCATTAGTAAATCCAAGAACAGTTACTGATGAACAGGTTTTAAATATTAAAGAACTTAGAAAAAATGGATTGAGCTATAGCAAAAGCAACAGGGTTAAGTACTTGCACTATTACAAGAGCATTAAATGGTAAATATGACAATTAGTTATATGGTAATAATACAATAATACATCAAATTATTTTAATTA
>JAVXNL010000074.1:0-3528 GCA_036645795.1 Clostridia bacterium | reverse complement strand
ATTGGATTGTTTTTATTTAGTGTAAGTATTACCGCTGCTGCAAGAATTATTATAACAATAATTGTTATAACTAGTACTATTAAGCTAATACCCCTGTGTGCTTGTGCACTCCTGCAAGGGTTTGCCGTGTTTCTTTGGTTTATTTTCAACATAATTTTCATCCTTTCAAATACTTGTTATGATTTAACTTTAATGTTTTTTCTACAAATTAAATCCCATACATATATATTAATACAAAATCAAAATTAATTCAAGCTTTTTTTGAAATTTTAGTAATTTTTTACAGTTTTACTGTTAGTATTTAGTGTATATTTTTGTAGATAGCAATAAATCATTAATATAAACATTAATGATTTATTATTTCTAAGTATTAAACTTCACTTTACAACTCGTCTAAAAGTTTAAAAATTTGTTTCTTTTTTCATTATATCTTCATTAGATTCTAAATATTCATCATAACTCATACGTCTATCTACTATGCCATTCTCAGTTATTTCTATAATTCTATTTGCAATAGTCTGAATAAATTGATGATCATGAGATACAAATATAACCTCAGACTTAGTTTTTTCAAGTCCATTATTTAAAGCAGTTATACTTTCCATATCTAAATGATTTGTTGGTTCATCCAAAAATATAAGATTGGGTGCTTCAAGCATCGTTTTAGATAACATACAACGCGCCTTTTCACCACCAGATAACACATTTACTTTTTTTAAAGCCTCTTCTCCAGAAAACAACATTCTACCTAAAAAGCTGCGTATTATAGTTTCATCATTTGTTTTATAAGACTCTGCTATCCAATCTACTATAGATTTATCAGATTTAAAATAACTTTCATTATCTTGTGGTATATATGATGTTTTTATAGTCTTTCCAAATACAACTTTACCTTTATCTTGTTTTAATTCTCCTATAAGTATTTTAAACAAAGTTGTCTTAGCAATCCCGTTAATACCTACTAAAGCTATTTTATCACCTTTTAATACTTTAAAAGATACGTTTTTTAAGACTTGTTCTCCATCAACTTCTTTACTTATATTATCTACTTCTAATATTTCTCTTCCTGTTTCTTGCTCCGGTTTAAATTCTATATATGGATATTTTCTAGTTGATGGTACAATATCGTCTAGTTCTATTTTTTCTAATATCTTTTTTCTTGATGTTGCTTGTTTAGACTTAGACGCATTGGCACTAAATCTACGTATAAACTCTTGTAATTCTTGCATTTTCTCTTCTTTTTTCTTGTTTGAATCTCTCATTTGTTTTAATGCAAGTTGACTAGATTCGTACCAAAAATCATAATTTCCAGCGTATAGTCGTATTTTTCCATAATCTATATCTGCTATATGTGTACATACTTTATTTAAGAAATGTCTATCATGAGATACAACTATTACTGTGTTTTCAAAATTTATTAAAAATTCTTCTAACCAAGAAATCGCTGCTATATCCAAGTGGTTTGTTGGTTCATCTAAAAGTAATACATCGGGATTTCCAAATAAAGCTTGCGCAAGAAGTATTTTTACTTTTTCGGGTCCAGTTAGCTCTCCCACTAATTTTTCATGTATTTGTGTATCAATCCCTAATCCTGTAAGCAACTGAGCAGCTTCTGTATCTGCCATCCAACCGTCTAATTCTGCAAACTCCGCTTCTAGCTCTCCTGCTCTTATTCCATCCTCATCACTAAAGTCGGGTTTTGCATATATCTCTTCTTTTTCTTTTATTATCTCATATAATCTAGCATTGCCTCGAATTACTGTATCTATTACTTTTACGTTATCATATTCAAAGTGATCTTGTTTTAATATACCAAGTCTTTCGTTTTTAGACAAATACACCTCACCTTCACTAGGCTCTATCTCTCCTGAAAGTATTTTTAAAAATGTAGATTTACCAGCTCCATTTGCTCCTATTATCCCATAACAATTTCCTGGTATAAATTTTATATTTACATCTTCAAATAATGTTCTTTTTCCAAATCTTAGCGTAACGCCATTTGTTCCAATCATTTATATCTCTCCTATTTTTCTTTTACCTTATCTATTTTACTATAGATGTACTAAAAAAGCAACCTATAGCGCAGTTTTTTGTATTAATGTATCAAAATTCCCACAAAACAAATAATTTTGTAGGAAAAAGTTTCGAATTTAAATAATTCGAAACTTTATTGGCAAGCTCTTTTATTATTAAGGCTGACTAGTAACAAAAAAGATAAATACAAGTAAGAAAAATCAATTTATATATAGTGAATTTTCTTGTAGAGCATTTATCTTTTTTATATTTTTGTTGATAATATTTTAAAATTAAGTTCTTCCTCTAGATTTTTTTACAATAATCCAAACTTACCCAACCACTTGGAGTTCTTCCATAAGCGCCACTTATTTCTAGCACATCACATACCATGTTTTTTACATAACCATTTGCTTTCCAACCAGCTTTTTTTAATATTTGATTCTTAGCATCTTCTGATAATTCTTCATATTTTTTTATCCTTCCATTTGGTGATTGTCTAACATTTAATACATCTGCTACTACTATATATCTTGAAGAACTATTTGTAGCCATTATATTTTCATCAAACATATAGTTTTTAGCTTCATATTTTCCTTCCATATTTGGTATACCCATATATGGAGTTGGGTCTATATGATTATTATCTTTTCTTATTTCATAGTGAGTATGGGGACCCGTAACATTTCCTGTGGCTCCCATAACGCCGTAATTTTGTTGTATATTCTACTCTTAAACCTTTAGTCACATTTATACTTTCTAAATGTGCAAAAAAGTGTGCTAGCCCAGTTGTATCTTCGACTATTTTCACATAGTTCCCAAATCCTGTTTTGTCATACCCTGCAAATTCAACTACTCCTTTACAAGTAGAATATACATCTTTACTTGTAATCCCTACTAAATCAATTCCATGATGTTTTGAGTCCCTAGTTCCAGCTCCACTCCAAATTGCTCCATAAGTCCATGTAACTTTAAAAATACCATTAAACGGTAAATGTGTTATTTTCATATTTTTTGCCTCCTATATTATTATATGAGAGTACTCTAAAATATGTTAAGTATTAAAAAAAGCACAGTCATTATATGACTGTGCTTTTTAATTTTTAAATATCGAAATTAATAGGAATTAATCCTTTTAATAGATATATTGCTTGACTAGCATTTATTTTATTTTTTTGTGCAAGCTTTACAATGCTAGCTATCTTTTTTTTGTGTTTCGTTTCAATACGTACGGCTAAGTCTTCTAATATTCTTACCACATCCCTTTTTTTTAATGCTTTTGCCTTTAATCTACTAATCGTGGTTTGAATAGCTTTTGCACTTATTCCCGTGACCATTCTGCCTTCTTCGAACATAGTGTAATTCGAACTTAACATTGTTATATCCTCCTGTTTTTTTGTCCTCATATTTAAAATCTCAAATGAGTACATATATTTTAATAGCGCAATTGTACCAAATTTCTAACAAAAAGTCAAGTTAAATGTAAACTTTTAATTAGTTTATTAGCAATTGTTT
>JAVXNL010000073.1:0-3745 GCA_036645795.1 Clostridia bacterium | reverse complement strand
TAACTTTTTTTACAAATTTTAATATTTTACTTGACTTTTAATAGTTGGTCTTTTTTATTCCTTATATTTATAATTTACTTAGTTATTCTAGCAAATTATATACTATTCTTTTTAATATGTAAATAGTTTTATTATACTATAACGTTTTTTATACAATTTATAGTGATAATTTATAGTTAGTTTAAAATAAATAATGCGACATATTACAAGTTTTTACTGCTTTTTATCTTTTTTACTTTTCCTTAAATCTTTAAAAAAATCACTTATTATTTCAGAACACTTTGTAACCTCTTCTATATCTAAATATTCATATTTAACTCGATGTGTTGTCTTTATTTCTAAAATATTTGAAATAGAACCTACACATCCGTTTTTTAAGTCTTTTGCTCCAATATATACCTTATTTATTCTTGCTTGTGTAAGTGCTCCCGCACACATTGCACACGGTTCTAAAGTAACATACATCTCACATCCATCTAATCTCCAGCTTTTAAGCTTTTTACAAGCTTTTTCTATACATAAGATTTCTGCATGTGCTAAACTACTATTTTTAACTTCCCTTAAATTATGAGCTCTTGCAATTATTTTTTCATCCTTTACTATAACAGCTCCTATAGGAACTTCATCTTTTACATATGCTTTTTTCGCTTCAATTAACGCACTATTTAAATATTTATTCACTTTTTATCTCCTTAAATCCACTTTAATATTCTCTTTTGTTTTCTATATCTACTCTGTTTTCTTTAAAAAACAATCTTGCAATCCAATATATATACCCCAAGCTAGTTTATTTTGGTATTCATCAGTTTTTAATAAACTTGCCTCTTCTAAATTAGATAAAAATCCACACTCTATTATAACAGCTGGAATAGCTAATTTATCCATAATATATACACCACTTATACTTAAAGGAACTCTATTATTTTTAAATTCTATATTCTTATTCAAATTGTTTTGTATTAAATCCGCAACTCTTTTACTTTCATTGTTTTTATCTTGATAAAACACCTGCCAACCTCTATAGGATTCAGATGGAGGATATTTATTTAAATGAATTGATATAAATATATCTGCAGCTAAATTGTTTCCTATGTCTACCCTATTTTTTATATCACTTATTTTTTTATTCCTTATACTCTTGCTATCTGACGAATAAATACCGTTTTCATCACTTCTTGTAAGTAGTACTTTTGCTCCACTTTGTTCAATTAATTTTTGAAGCTTTAGAGCAATCTTAAGATTAATGGCCTGCTCTGTTGTCCCATTAAACCCTACTGCTCCCTCATCTGGCAAGCCATGGCCAGCATCAATTACAATTACTTTATTTGTAATTGGCAAAGCATTTGTTTGAATCAATTTATTTTCGACTTTCATATCTTCTAATACACTTATTACACCATAAATCCCTATTAGAAAACAACAAAAAACAATTACTGCAAAAAAATATTTGTTATATATTATCTTTTTCATATTACCACCTATATTTATATATGTTTTATGAATGCATATAATGCAGTAACTATCTTTTGTTGTATTAAAAATTTCAAATAAAAATATATTTGTTAATAACACAAAAGCCTTTGATTTCTTTATCAATTTTTCAATGTTTTCGATTTTGTGTATTATACATCATACAAATAAGTAGCTTCTAAATCAGCTTCAAAAAGAAGCAATGCAAGTGGATATTTTTTAAAAGCTAGTCCAATTGTAGAATACAGCTCTTTAGGTTCTGTAAAGCCCATATGCCAACGTATAGCATATTTTTCTTCATTAGTAAGCTTTATATATTCTGTAAGCATCATAACTGATTTTTCTCCGTGACCGTAAGGAATCGTATCATCTACTGTATAATACGGTACTTTTTCCCATTCGCCTCTTTTGTTTTTTGCATTTCTATAATCTACTTTATAAAAATTAACTTTGCATACATCATGTAAAAGTGAAGCTATTTTAATTGTTTCGTCACTAATATCAAGTTTTTGTTCTTTTACTTTTTTATCTAATATTTCATATACTTTTAAACTATGCTCTAAAAGTCCTCCCTCATATGACCCATGAAACCTTGTACTTGCTGGTGCTATATAAAAGTCAGTTTTATTTAAAAAATCAATTAAATTTCCAATCCCATCTCTATTTATACTTTTTAATAATGTATTCATTTTTTCTTTCATACAAATCTCTCCTATCATTGTATATTTTATCATATTTAAAGTACATTAACAATATTCTTTTTATTTTTTTGTAGTATTTTGTCAAAAAAGCAGTAGCTCTTTATTACTTTTAAAAGCATGACAGTGTATCAAAGCAGCTCTTGCTAAGATACACTGTTAATAACCTTTTTAATGCACATTATAACACAAATCAACTAAAAATTATTATATATATAATAATCAATCTTATTATTTTTCCGACATACAAATTCAAAAAAAACATAGGCATTAATAAAGTAGTCTGAAATCTATATATACTTATTATTTGTTCTACTTTTTCTTCACTTACTTTCTTTTCTTGTAAATATCTTTTGGAAAGAGATACTGATTCTACAACAGCATTAAACTCTAATATAGTTCTAAAAATTATAGCTAAAACAATTAGTATAAGATATACCCAAAACATATAGTTTTGTTGCTTATTAAATATACCAATTATTAATAAGCAACAAAAGCTTATAATCTCTACATTAGATATTGAAAAATTAATGCTTTGTAAAATTTTTGATTGCATAGAATGTATACACTCATGTGCTATTAAACAAAGTCTTGTATAGCTTGTTTTAGTTTTTTTTCTATTTGATAAATATATTTTATCGTTTAGATACACATAATAACTATTTTTAATATCTGTTTTTATTTCCAACTGAGTTGTATTATTTCCAATATATTGTAATATTTCTTTTGTTATTTGTTCGTTTTCAGGTAATTTATCTATCATGTCTTGTATACTTTTCTTTGTTTTTGAATTCTTCTTAAAAATTTCAAATCTTCTCAAAAATTTCATTAAAATTCAACAATCTCCTTTATACCTTCTGCCATTATCTTTTGCATGTCTGCAAGCAATACATCGAGTTTCATTTCACATTCTAACAATTTTCTTAAATCTTCTTTTTGTATAATTATAGAGTATAAATTTTGCATTGAAGCTTGCGCATCTTCATTTATTTTCTCTCCGTTTATTATTCTTATTTGATGTTCTCTTTGTTTTTCTTTAAAATCTTTTATCATTTCATATTCTTCCTTATTTTCTTTTATTTTAGATTTTAATTCAATATATCCTTTGTATTCATCAGTTTCTCTAAAACTCCTTACAAGTTCATGTATTTTGTCGTAAAAATTCATATATATCACCATTGCCTTTCTTTTATTATAAATATATTATACACTATATTGAATAAAATTCCAATTAAAATATGATAATTTTTAATTTTTTAGTATTTTTATTTTTTAGTACATACCAAACAATTAGAAATTTATTGCTGATATATTTTTTTAAGGTAAAAAAAGGTATGAGAAAAATACAACAATAATAACATCTAATATAGGATTTAATAAATGGGGAGAATTGTTTAAAGACAATACAATAGCAAATGCAATGTTAGATAGATTATTGCATCATTCAAATATATTTAATATTACAGGAAATTCTTACAGAATAAAAGATAAAATAAAGGAAGATAAACAAAATGTAGACTAGCGGTAAAACAAATTCAGTAATAGACAATTTATGTAGTTATATAAAATATTCGATA
>JAVXNL010000072.1:0-3920 GCA_036645795.1 Clostridia bacterium | reverse complement strand
TTAGTATATATTTTAAAATTATTCAAGTCTTTTTATGATTTTTAGTGCTTTTTTACATAACTTATTTTTTTAGTGTGAGAGCCTCGCTCGATACTCTCGCACTAAATTGTGTATCATATACATAAATACCAATCAATACAGGCATAAAACAATTAATATTAGAAAAACTATGAAAGATATAATGTCTGAAAAGTTAAAAATATTTGAATTTCAAAAAAGCATTCATGTATTTTATTTTTAAAAATAACAAGCAGTTTTGCAAAAAATAAGATGGGTATTTATCCCATCAGCTTATTTTTTATTTCTTGATACATTATTTTACTTATATTCCCTTTTTCTAAAAGAAAATTAAGATGCCAATTTCTAATTAAATTAAACCTATTTTCTTTTATATTTATTTCTTTTTTTAATATCTTATCATACTTTAAAATACTATATACAAGTTTAAATTCTTTATTTATATATTCTTCATATAAAGAATTATTTGTAGCACGCTTTAAATATCCTATAGTATACCCACATCTAGCTTCTAACACTTTATCATATATATATTTAGAATACATGATTGTTAATTCATCTAAGTACAGATAATATCTTTTTTTGTACTTTTCTTCTAACTCTTTAGAATAAACAAAAGAAAACCCAAGTTTTTCATATTCAATTTCAGTATTTATTTTTTTGTGAAGTTTAATTATATTTTCTGCTTTTTTTGTAAGTATATTTATTTTTATTATATAAAAAACAAATGTAGAACTTATAATACAATATATAACAAATAAAAACGTTATACAAATTATGAGTACTATAATTAAATACCTAAAATGTTGAACAATACCTATACTAAATATTCTCAACTCATCCCTTAGTAAATATAGTATAATACCCAGAGCTATTATACAAATAAAGGTAAGTATTTCCCACCGAACATCTTTATAAAATATCTTACTTTGATTTTTCATTTTTTCCTCCTTGTTATTATTTTTTAATTTAGTAAAATCAAAACTTATAATATTTATAACCTACCCCTATCATATCACATTATGTATACCTTTTCAATAAAAATGCAAAAATTAAAGTACTAAACTTATATAATATTCGTTTAGTACTTATTTAAGATTATTTCATCATTGCTAACGCTTCTTTTACTTCTTTTAATTTTTGTTGTATTTTAACAAGATTTTCTGTTTCTGAATTACTCTTAAGTTCTAACTTTACTTTATTTGACATATCATATACATCTTGTTTTAAAAAAGATAACATTTCAAGTATATCAAATCTAGTTGATGTATATGTAGGTACACTTGTTTTTATAATATCTCCTTGAACTGTGTATGAATCTTCATAATCAGGTATTACAATAGGAATATCAAACTTTTGTGTTAAAGCACTTTTTAAAGCTTGCTGTCCTAAATATTCTCCATGGACCAAAAATATATTCTTTGGCTTTTGCTCCATTTTATCTATCCATTCAATCAAGCCATTTTTATCAGCATGACCTGAGAATGCATCCAAACATTTCACTTCTGCATTAACTGCAATTTCTTCACCAAATATTCTAACAATCTTTTCTCCAGAAAGTATTTTTCTACCAAGAGTTCCTTCTGCTTGAAATCCAACAAATAAAACAGTGCTCTCCGGCCTATATAAATTATGTTTTAAATGATGTTTTATTCTACCAACTTCACACATTCCACTAGCAGAAATTATCACTTTAGGTATAGGATCATCATTTAGTGCTTTTGATTCATCACTTGTTGTTACAAGATGAAGATTATCAAATTCGAGTGGATTATCTCCTTTTAATAAATACTTTAATGCCTCATCATCATAGTATTCCGGATTTTCTTCAAATATTTTAGTGGCATTTACTGCGAGTGGACTATCCACATATACAGGGATTCTTTTTAATTTTTCATTTATCCCTTTCATTGCAGCATATTTATTTATCTCGTAGAGTATTTCTTGAGTTCTTCCAACCGCAAATGATGGTATTATTACATTTCCACCACGCTCTACAGTATCAAGTATTATCTGTATAAACTTACTTGATTGGTCTATCATTTCACCATGTAACCTATCCCCATAAGTAGATTCCATTACTAAGTGATCTGCTCCCGTTATATATGTTGGATCCTTTATAATCGGCATATTTATATTTCCTAAATCTCCTGTAAATACTGTCTTTTCTTGAGCTCCATCTTCTTTAGAATATATTTCTACTATACTAGAGCCTAGCATATGCCCTGCATCTACAAGTTTAAAATACAAATTTTCATTTACAACAACTTCTTGGTTATACTCCACCCCTTCAAAGAGTTTTAAAGAGTCTATTCCATCTTGAGCAGTATACATAGGCTCATTTTCTTTTTTACCAGCTCTTCTTCTTTTTTTGTTTACCCATTCAATTTCTTTTTCTTGAATATGCCCACTATCTGCAAGCATTATCTTACAAAGATCCATAGTTGCAGTTGTTGCATAAACAGTACCTGTAAAACCTGCTTTATATAGTTTTGGTATTCTTCCACTATGATCTATATGTGCATGTGTTAGTATAACAAAATCTACTTTACTTATATCAAATGGGAAGTCTTCATAATTTAACATTTGATCTGTAAGTCTTCCTTGAAACATTCCACAATCAATTAAGAATTTTTTTCCACAAGCCTCTACCATATGACAAGAACCAGTTACTGTTCTTGTAGCTCCATAAAAAGTTATATTCATATATTTTTCTCTCCTTTTCTTATGTACAAAATTATTTTATACCAAAATATAAAAATTATCAAGTGTTTTTCTTAAAATACTTTTTTTTGTTACGCTTTGCTACTTTTCATATTTTAACAATACTACAATATCAATGTTTTTATAAATAACATATAAAAGCCAATAATAAATTAACAAAAAAGCTGTGTAATTTCAAAATATTACTTTTTAAATTTACACAGCTAGATTGATAGGGTCATAGAAAGCCTAATAATCTCCCTAAAGCAATAATAACAGCCACCTATTAAAGTGAAGGACCAGACAAGACCGGACGGAACCCAGAAAGACTGTAGGCAATACCGCTAAACGCATGAATGTTGAAGACCCCTGCAGGCGAGCCGTAAGCGAAACTGCCTCCGCGAAAGAAACATGGAAGTAGAGAATGTAATAATAAACTATAGTCATCATCCCAATTAGAACTTATCAAAACAGTATCATCTTTGTTTTTTATCCAACTATTACTAGGGGTGCTTGCAGAATTGCTTCCATAGTATGAATAATTTCCATCTTCAATTGTCTCATAAATCCCATCACCTTTTTTTGTTTTCATTAAATCATATGATGCTTTAGTTAATCTTTTTCTTACTGAATTATATGTATTTCCTTTTTCCCACAAAGCATCTTGTGTGATAGTACTTCTATCATTTAATACTGTATCTTCTATTTGATTGTTTTTTTCTTCGTCTGATACTGCATATACGTCTTTGTATTTTGCAGCTGCATTTTGAAGTCCATTTCCACTGCCTAATATATTGTTATTATCTAAATACGCTGCTGTATACTCCCATGAACCGCCATTCATATCATATACTCCATACACATTTGCAGTTGTAGATGTCATTTTTTTTGATACAAAGTTATCTGTTCCCGCTATTACATCACAATATGCACTTGTTGTTGTAGACTCTCCATTTTTCCATGTTGCATATTTCCCCACGTCATTTACTTTGGGTATTGTTCCATATTTTGAAGCTGCAAGGTATGCTACTGCTCCCCATTCACTATTTTTCATCATATGTGCATTTGAACTAGTCCAGCCATATTTTTTTGCATCTGTATGTTGCATTTCCATACATTGGTTAAAAATAGCTGTTACATTTAACTCTCTCCAACTTGGCACTCCTGCTACTACTTTTATATATGTACTTGCAGTTGGA
>JAVXNL010000071.1:0-4222 GCA_036645795.1 Clostridia bacterium | reverse complement strand
AGGAGGAAAGTATGAAAAATATATTAGTAACTGGTGGAGCAGGATTTATAGGGTCAAATTTTGTAAATCATATGGTAGAGACTTATGGAGAAAAATATACATATGTTGTATATGATAAAATGACATATGCTGCCAATATGGATAATTTAATACCATCAATAGGCAAGTATGAGTTTGTAAAAGGGGATATTTGTGATTTAGAAAAAGATGTGGAGACATTAAAAAAATATAATATAGATGCAGTAGTGCATTTTGCAGCAGAGTCACATGTTGATAATAGTATAAAAAGACCACTTACGTTTACAGAAAATAATGTTTTAGGTACGAATGCTTTACTAGAAGCATGTAGAAAAGTATGGGGCGAAGGTTCTAATAATAGATTTGTACATGTATCAACAGATGAAGTGTATGGGACACTTGGAGATGAAGGATATTTTGTAGAAACTCTACCTCTAGCACCAAATAGTCCATATAGTGCATCTAAGGCAGGTTCTGACTTGGTTGCAAGAGCATATGAAGAAACTTTTAAAATGAATGTATGCATAACAAGATGTTCAAATAACTACGGACCAAATCAACACGAAGAAAAATTAATACCACTTATGATAAAAAAAGCTAAAGCCAAAGAGTGTTTGCCAATATATGGTACTGGTAAAAATGTTAGAGATTGGTTATATGTAGAAGATCATTGTATAGCAATAGATACGGTACTACATAAAGGAATTAAGGGAGAAGTATACAATATTGGTGGTAATAATGAAAAAACTAATTTAGACATAGTGACAACAATACTTAAACAACTCGGAAAAAGTGAAGATTTAATTACTTATGTAGAAGATAGAAAAGGTCATGATTATAGATATGCAATAGACTCTACAAAGATAAAAAGAGAACTTGGGTGGGAACCATCTATTACTGTAGAACAAGGGCTTAAGAAGACAATAGATTGGTATACAAACAAAGAGTATTAAAAATAAAAGCTACAGAATTAAATAAGGAGGGGCTTAATAATAAGCTTAGTTGATAATATGAATATAAAAAGCTATGTAAGAAAAAACAAAAAAGAACTGATATTTATTTCAATTGCAATTCTTGTTTCGCTATTTGCTTGCATTCCATATATAAATAGACTATCAATAACAGGCCATGACTTGTCGTATCATTTAAATAGAATTTTAGGGATATCTGAAGCGCTAAAATCAGGCTCATATATAAATATTATTAATTATTCTGATTATATAGTATCTGGAATGGGATATGCAAATGCTATATTTTATCCGGAAATATTTTTATATGTTCCAGCTATTTTAAATGCATTAGGCATAGGTCTAATATCTTCATATAAATTATTTATATTATGTATAACTTTCTTAACTACGATATCTATGTATATTTGTACTAAAAAAATATTTAAATCAATTGGAGCTGCAGGAATATCTTCGTTATTGTATGTGTTTTCTGTATATAGGCTCACAGATGTTTTTGTTAGATGTGCTCTAGGGGAGATATTAGCATTTTTGTTTATACCTATTGTAATATTAGGTCTTTATGAAATAATTTATGGTGAAAAGGAAAAATGGTGGATACTTGCTCTAGGTATAACTGGCGTTGCAAATTCGCATATGATATCTTTTGTACTTGTAATTGGAACTATTTTCTTCTTTTTAGTTATAAATATTTTAAAAATTTATAGAGAAAAAGGCAGACTGAAATATATTATTATTTGTGGTTTTGTATCTATAGCTTTGTGCTCAACTACATTTTTGCCAATGATAGAACAACTAGCTAGTGCAAAATATAATCTTACAGAAGAAGCTACTGGTATAAAACTTGAAATTAAAGCTGTCGTAGGTACAAAAATATTTGAAAATGCTGTTCACAAAGGACAAGCAGAAAATGATTATAAAGAGTTAAGCAATAAGATGACTATGGGAATAGGTACAATTTTACTAATAATTCCTTGCTGTATTATATTTTGTAATAATAAAAGTAAGAAGCGAGATGAAATAAGAACTTTTGCCTTTCAACTTATAATGTTGGGGTTTATATTGGTATTTGTATCATCAGAATTTTTCCCTTGGAAATACTTTCAGATTTTTAAATTAATACAATTTCCTTGGCGATTAAACTTAATAAGTACAGCGCTACTTTGCATGGCATCAGCATATGTATTATCTAATGTAACTAAATATAAACAAGAGGCATATATTTTTTCAGGTATAATGATAATATTTTTTGCTGGGATTCAATTAGAAAATATAGATTGTATAGTAAATCCAGATAACTATACAGCTGTTAACATGCTAACTGGAGCTCCGATAGGCAACGGAGAATATTTGCCATATAATTTCAAGAATGAAAAAAAAGAATTGATTAGCAATGATGGAGTTAATATACTTTACCCACACGTAAAAGATATAAAGTGTATAAAATTTGATTATAATGAAGATAATAAATCTAATAATGGTGAAGTTATAGTTCCATATACTTATTATAAAGGATATAATGCTTATATCTATACAAAAGAAGGCAAGAAAAAGCTAAAAATAGTAGGGAGCGATGAAGGAACACTAAAACTTATAAATGAAAATCAGCTATTTGGTAGTGTAGTGGTAAAATATGAGCTTACAAAAATTCAAATATTATCATATACTATAAGTGGTATAGCATTTATATTTGTTATAAGTTATATAGTTAGAAAAAAACACAATAATTAATGAGATAATCTGCTTGCTTTTTTAGGCGTGAATATTATCTTTGCGTAGTTATTTGTTGTTAGGAGTGGTTGTATGAAAAAATATAAATTAGTGAAAATAGGAGTGTGTATTTGCCTTTTTATAGGTATGGTAACAGTATTAAATACAAATAATGTAAAAGCTGTTATAGTTGATAATTTACCTAAAGTTGAAATAAATCAAAATTTTCCGGATAATTATAATATATATTTAAATAGATTAAAACAGCAACATCCTAATTGGATATTTAAAGCAGTTCATACAGGACTTGATTGGAATAATGTTTTGATTCATGAAACTTATGATGTAAATGAATCTATAAGCTTAGTTCCGTCTTCATACGGTTCTGAGTGGAAAAAAGATGGTATGAATATATTTAAAGACGGTAATTTTGTTGTTGCTTCAAAAGGAGCTGTAGGTTATACTTTAGATCCTAGAAACTTTTTTGATGAAAACACGATTTTTCAATTCGAAACACTAAATTATAGTGGAGAAGTACATACCAAAGAGACTATAGAAAAAATATTGTGGGGTACGAGTATTTGGAATAGATCAGAATATAAAAGAAACGGTTCTATGATTGGTATGGGGTATACATATTCTGATTATATAATTGCAGCAGGACGTAAATATGATGTAAGCCCAGTACATATTGCATCTAGATTGAAACAAGAAACCGGTGGAGATATAATATATAATTCATCTATAAATGGTTCTAAAAGCTTTGATGGTGGTGCAAATTATCCATACAATTTTTTTAATGTTGGCGCTATTCCAGATGAAAATGGTAATAATGCTGTAACAAACGGGTTAAAATATGCTCACTCTAAAGGATGGTTTAATCCGGAAATATCTATTGATGGCGGAGTTCTATTTCTTGGTAATTCATATATAAATAGAGGGCAAAACACAATATACTTTCAAAAATACGATGTAAATAATCAAAAAGGATTACAAAGATTATGTGCACATCAATATATGACAAATATATTAGCTCCATCTAGTGAAGCAAAAAGTCTATATAATGGATATAATAAAGCTGGAATGTTGAGCTCTAGTTTTGAGTTTTTAATACCAGTATATAAGAATATGCCAGAAATTCCTGCAAGAGTTGGAGATTCATATATATACGAACAGGATGCTACATACATGGAAGTATGTAATGTTTCACCTGACAAACTTAATGTAAGAAGCGGGGCTGGAACAGAATATCCAATAATTGGTAACGCATCAGAAGGAGACGTGTTACTTAGAATAGCTAAAAATAAAACTTCACAATGGGATAAAATCAGATTATCCAATGGTATTGAAGGATATGTACATAATGGATATTTAAAAGATACAAATATCCCAAATATAGCTTTATTTGAAAAAAATTATTTGCTAAATAGAGGAGATGAATTACAACTTAATCCGTTTTTTAGTAATACCAATAATAAAGAATATGAAATAACAATAGATAATCCAGTTGTAGCAAAAGTAGAAAA
>JAVXNL010000070.1:0-4323 GCA_036645795.1 Clostridia bacterium | reverse complement strand
TATGTATCAAGAATAGAGATGAAGATACAAAAGAAATTAAGAAAATATATAAAGTATGAAGAATAGTAATAATAATAATGAGCAAATATAAAATAAAAAAGAAGCAATGAAATAGATACATTGCTTCTTTAATATGTTATACACCCTGTTATACATACTATCATTTTAGTTATTATAAACATTTAATAGTTATTAAAAAATAAAAGATAGAAATAACAGTAAATGATAAAATCCTTTTGTTAAAGGTGGGTATCTTATCATAACTATTAGGATTCTCTAATAAAAGAGTATTCAACACAAGTTACAAAATTTTGATTCCCTATCATTTGTTTGTAGATTTTCATGTGTTCTGTTATCTCTACCTTATTATATTATATCATGTATAAGATAATAAGTAAATAGATTTTTAAAAAAATCACCAAAAACTAATTTGTGTATTTTCTTCTTTTTTAGGCGTTTTAATAAATTTAGCGGGATCATTATTTAGTTCATATTTTGCTTTTAGTTCAGATATATTTTTATATAATTTGTTAGAATATTCATTACTGATTTTCTTCCTTTCATAGAGCTTTAAATAATCCGCATATAGACTATTGAAGTTATTATATATAAAGTCAAAAAAATATTTTCTTGTTGGACCTCTAAGGTTCATAATACATGTTATAACATAATCTACATCTGCTTTTTTTGCATTATAAAAGAGTGCATTTAAATTCTCATAACTATCGGTAAGAAAAGGAACAATTGGCATCACATGGAGTCCAATTGATGCATTAGTTTTTTTAAATTCTTTTAACATGTTAAATCTTGAAATAGAGTTTTTAGCGTTGGGCTCTAATGCTTTTTGCATTCTAGAGTTCATAGTGGTAATAGTAGCTGAGATATTTACCGTTGTTATTTCAGAGAGTTCATCTATTAAGTCATAGTCCCTTAGTATAAGATCTGACTTTGTAGATATTGTAATAGGATTTTTATATTTTATCATAAGCTTTAGTATATCTCTCATTAATTGAGTATCTTTTTCTAATTCTTGATAACTATCAGTTACACTGCCTATATTTATTACTTCATTTTTCCATGTTCTAGATAATAGCTTTTTTTCAAGTTGTTCAACAATATTTGTTTTTATGTATATTTCGTCAAAAAAGCCATTGGAATTTAAATAGTTATGTGAATAAAGTGCATAGCAATATTTACAGTTATGTACACAGCCTCGATAAATATTTAAATCCCATTTGTATGGAAAAGGTCCTATAACTTTATTTAATGCATTTACACAAGTTATTGGAATATATTTGGGTTTTGTTTTTTTACCGTTTTGCATAATAGATCTCCTTTAAGTATAGTATATCATATATATATATGAAAATCAAACGTTTGTGCAGCAAATACTAAATGCGATATTTATTATAATTCTTTAAAGATATTACCTAAACTATCTTGTAAAAGTAAATCAACACTTTTATCAAATATGGTAGCATTTTTATTTATAAGTACTAAATGTCTTCCGTGAAAATGGTACACTAGATTGCTTGCAGGAAATACAGTAAGAGAAGTACCTCCTATTATTAACATATCAGCTGTAGAAATTGCATTTATAGAATCAGCTAGCATCTTTTGGTTTAAATTTTCTTCATATAAAACCACATCGGGTTTTACAATTCCGCCACAAGTGCATATGGGTATAGAATTTGAATTTTCAAAAACAAATTTTGCATCAAAGGCTTTGCCGCAATTTATACAATAGTTTCTATGTGAGCTTCCATGCAATTCATATACAATATTACTTCCTGCTTTTTGGTGTAATCCATCTATATTTTGTGTTATAATAGCTTTTAATTTACCTGATTTTTCTAGTTCAGCAAGTTTTATATGTGTTATATTAGGTTTATAATTTAAAGAATTCATCTTATTTCTATAAAATTCAAAGAACTCTTCTGTGTTATTATAAAAAAAAGAATGACTCAGTATTTCTTCTGGCGGATATTTATATTTTTGGTTATATAACCCCGAAGTGCTTCTAAAATCAGGTATACCACTTTCGGTAGATACACCCGCCCCACCAAAAAACACTATGTTTTTTGATTCTGCTATATATTTTTTTAATTTTTGCAGCTTTTCTTGTTTTTCAAGTTCATTTGCTTTTATACTAGTATTGTTATTATTACTATCATTATACATTATTTTTACCTCTCAATATAGTATAGTTGTTAAATGATAATTTGTCAATAATTCTCACTTTATTAATTAAAATTAAAAATATAAAAAACAACAGTTTAGTTAACAGATTGACTTTTATTAGTGATTGGTGTATAATATTTATATGAAAAAAAACGAAAAAGAAATTAAAAATAATAAAATAATCAAAGAAGTAGATAAATATACTAATACTAAAATAAATAAAAAGAGTGGAGTTAGTGTGATAAAAATAATAATAAGCGTAATAATTATTTTAATTATTATGGTATTTATTGGCGGAGGATATATATTATGGTCAAAATGGTCATTAATGAAACATAAAGAATTAAATGAAACAGATTTAGCAGTAAATGCAAATATAGAAAAATTAGTTTCAGATGATATAGAAAAGAGTGAAATAAAAGGTGTAAGAAGTGTAGCTTTATTTGGTACAGATTCAAGAGATAGTAGCGATATGAATGCTGGAAGAACCGATAGTATAATGGTTGTGTCTATAAATCCTTCAAATAAAAGTATAAAACTTATAAGTATACCAAGAGATACTTATGTGGATATACCAGGGCATGGAAAAGATAAAATAAATCATGCATATGCATATGGTGAAGAACAATTAGCACTAAAGACAATCAATAAGAATTTTGGACTTAATATAGTAGATTATGCAACAATAGATTTTTCAGGGCTTATAAATATAATAAATGATATTGGCGGAGTGGAAGTGGAAATATCAAAAGAAGAAATGATATATATAAATGGAAGAAATTA
The DNA here is from genome assembly GCA_036645795.1 of Clostridia bacterium. Classification (GTDB taxonomy): domain Bacteria; phylum Bacillota; class Clostridia; order TANB77; family CAG-465; genus CAG-465. Next base: position 1,359 of record JAVXNL010000070.1, on the reverse strand, counting down.
TGAAGAATATAAACTAAGCGGTAATAAACCAGAAAAAATAACTAATTATGGAAAAGTGCTTCTTACAGGAGAACAAGCTTTAGCACATTCCAGAAATAGAACCGTAGGAAATGATTTTAAGAGAGCTACTAGGCAACGAGATGTTTTGCAAGCATTAATTAATAAATTATCAAATGAAGGCATTACTAAAATATTGTCTATTTCTGATGAATTTTTTACACAAATAAGAACAAATTTAAGTATAGTGGATTATATGCAATGTTTAACATCGGTTATGTTTAATAAAGATACATATATGAAAAATATTGTATCTGTTCAAATACCATCAAATGATTATAGTGAAGGTAAAATGATAAGAGGTGTATATTACTATGCAACTGACATAAATAAAGCAAAAAAAGAGTTTATAAAATATATCTATGAAAAATAAGTAAAAAAGTATAGTCTTAAAAGAGATAAGTGTCATTGAAATTTATCTCTTTTAAGTATATAAAGAATATAGAATTATTTTATCTTTAAAAGTCTTACTAAAAAACATTTTTTGTATTGTCATTATTGCAAAAACAAAGAAGTAAGACTACAGCAATTATGAGTATAAATAAAAAGTTGTTTTCTCCACAAATACATTCTAAAAATCCAGAACCACATTTTTTTTTAGTTTCACAAAATTCATTATTCATAAAGCATCCCTCCATTTTATATAAACTGTTTAAGAGTTATAAATATAGTTAACATTTACTCACGTATATCTTTTTGCATACAATTGCTTTTACACTCATTATTAAAATTCATATTGCAGTTTAAATTGTTTGGCATGAAACAAGGATTAGGCAACCCTGGCTGCATTAAAGAACTTTCTTGATTAAAACATAAATACCAATCCATACAGTTGTATCCCATAGGATTTTTAATTCTATCCATTAATTCTGAATATGTTTTTGGCGCTGGTATAATTGTGGGTTGACCCGGTAACCAATTTGCAGGAGTTACTACATTTTCTTTATCTGTTATTTGTAAAGAATCGAGTAATCTTAATATTTCTCCAGTATTTCTACCAGCGGTTAAAGGATATTGTAAAATAGCTCTTATTTTTTGCTCCGGATCTATAAAATATACATTTCTTATGGTTTTCGTTGTAGCTGTGTTGGGGGCTATCATACCATATTTTTTTGAGATTTTCATATTTAAATCAGATATAACAGGAAAAGGTATTTGAACTCCTGTTGTTTTATGTATATTGTGTACCCATGACAAATGTGATGGATTGCTATCTATGGATAATCCAAGTAAGCAACAATTTCTATTTTGAAATTCAGGGTACATCTTTGAAAATGCAATAAATTCTGTCGTACAGACTGG
>JAVXNL010000069.1:0-4424 GCA_036645795.1 Clostridia bacterium | reverse complement strand
GCACTGTGGTGTTAGTTTAATAGTACTAGTAATAACAATTTTGTTCTATTATGACAATGGTAAAAAATGTAGTAATATCAATAAGTTCCTCTTATCTGAGAATTGTTAAAAATATAAATATTTAAAATATGAATTAAAAACACAAGAAATTATTGGGAGAAATAGAAAATGGGTAAGATATGGAGTAAACAAGAAAATAAAATTCTAATAGTTTTATTATTATTTAGTATTTCTATTGGATTGTGGAATAACTTTAGACAGCTATGGATGCAAGATAATGGCTTAAACGCTACTGAAATTGGTAACATATTAAGTTTTGGTACATTGATTTGTGTAATAGGAATATTAATATTTTCAAAATATATAAAATTAGATAAAATCAAAAAATTTATAACAATAGCACTAATTATTAAAATTGTAAATATGTTTTTTTTATTTGTAATAAATAATTCTTCTTTTTTTAGTTTTATTAATCTTTCAATTATTATAGATATTATTATAGAAAGATTAATAATTATTAGCATTTATCCTCTTATATTAACAATCAAAAAGAGTAACACATTATATAGCAAAAGAAAATTAGTAGAATATACAGGTAGAGATTTAGGAGTTTTAATTGGAGGATTTTTAATAGGAAAAACTATAATTGGGACTGTAATTAATTATAATATCAGTCTATTAATATCCATTTTATTTTCTATTATATCAGTGTGTATTTTATTTAATATAAAAATTGAAAATATTCAGTTAAAGACTTCTAGGGAAAAAATATTTAAATATATATTTATGAATAAATTTAGATTGACTTATATTATTTACTATTTAATAGGTCATATTGCATATTCAACAGCATTAGGACTTAAAATGTTAACACTAACGAATTATATGAATTTTACAGATAGTTTTGCAACAAAATATTTTTTAGTTGTGGGAATATTAGCAGATATTATTGGAATTGTTTGTCTAAAAAGATTACAACCTAAAAATGATTATATAACAATAAGTATAAAATTTGGATTGAGATTTATTGGATATACATTAGCATTTTTATCAAACAATATTTTTGTTATTATTATAGCAATGACTTGGTCCTTGTTGATATCCACGGCTTATGAAAATGTTACAGATGCACCTTATATTAACAATATTGACGCTGATAAACAATTAGCATATACAAATTTTATGTATATAGTAGGTTCAATAGGCGAATCAATTGGGATTTTTCTATGTGGTTTAATGTATGCAATTGGTTTGAAATATATGTTTGGATTGTCTGCAATATTTATGTTAATACAATTAGGACTTGCGTATTTATTAATACATCAAAGAAGAAAATCATATATTGTATAGGAGGAGAAACAAATGAAAAATAAAGGAATAAGCTTAATCGTACTAGTAATAACGATTTTGTTCTCTTATGACGATGGTAAGAAATACAGTCATATCAATAAGTTCCTCTTTCCTATAAATTATCAAACAAAAATGAAGTTATAAAATATAAGAGATAGTTAATGTATTGAAATATAGGAGGTTGAAAAGATGATAACTATAAAATCTAAAAGTATAAACGAAGCATGGGTAGAGTTAGTAAAACAAATTATTAATTATGGATATAGCCCTGATGATAAAGAATATTATAAGGCAGAAAGAACAATAGTCGAAATAGAAAATCCAATAATAGAAGCGCCCCATAAATTTTTTCCTAGAAATGAACAGGAATTAAATATTATAAATAATTATTTATGTACAGGAGAAAATGAAAGGGATGTGTGGCATGAGTGGACAAAGCTTTATTACCATAGACTATTTGACAGTCCTAACTCACAAATTGAATATATTATAAAAGAATTAAGTAAAAAATCAGGGGGGAAAGCTGTTGCATGTACTTGGCGAAAAGAAATTGATCAAGATGCTGAGAGAATGCCATGCATGCTAACAATTTGGTGTCAATCTAGGGACGGAAAAATAGATTTACATGTTCACGGTCAAGAAGGAGATATTTATAAAAAAAGCATCATGAATATGCAAGAATTTGTTTCACTTCAAAGATACTTGGGCAATATACTTAACCTGAAAACGGGAAGATTTATATTTTCATTAGACTTTGGATTTATATTTACGAAGAATAAAGAACATGTTTTGGATATTATTAAAAAATTATAAATATTTAATAAATAAGTTCTTAACAACTAGCTGATATATTGTAAAATAAGAAAGGAAAACATATGAAAAATAAAGGAATAAGTCTAATTGTACTAGTAATAACGATTATTGTTATAATAATACTTGCAGCCGCAGTAATACTTACGCTAAATAAAAACAATCCAATAGAGAATGCAAATAAAGCGAGTTTTCAACAAGATTTAGATAGTTTTAAAAGCGATTTAGACTTAACTCATTCAAAATTAATAGCTGATAGTATAGGAGAGTATGATTTTAAAAAAGAAAATATAAATCCATATGAAGACATAACTAAACTAAAAGAGCTTATTCCAAGTATTACTATTAATTATGAAGGAATTCTTGGAATTAAAAATGGACTATTGGTGATATCACAAGAAGCTACTCAAAAACAAATTGAATGGGCTGCTCAAATAGATGTGAAATTAGATAAGGTTATAGGAAAAGATGGTGCAAATATCCCGATATTTCCAACAATAGATGGTAAGCCTAATTCAGATATAAAGGCAATATCTTGGGATTTTAACAAAGAAGTTGAATATTCAAACATGCCAGAAAGTGAGTGGTATAAATATGAGCAACAAACAGTTACAACAGAAAATGGTGGTACGAGTAAATGGGCAAATATGAAAACAAAAGATGGTTCGTATTTTGTATGGATTCCAAGGTATGCATATAAAATAACAAGCGGATATCATATGGGGGGTAATACAGCTGGTACAATAGATGTTAAACTTATGAAAGGTACATCAAATACAAAGTGTTCAGATGGAACCACGTTACCTGCTGATTATAAAGTTCATGATGCTTTTACATTTGATGGAAAGTCACTAGTAGGCATATGGGTATCTAAATATGAAGCATCAAATTATAATGAAAAAGTTAGAATAGTTCCAAATGAGATAAGTTGGAGAGCTATATCACATAAAAAAATGTTTGACAATTGCATTTTAATGCAAGGTGATAGTAATGTATATGGTTGGTCTACAAATAACGCACATATGATGAAAAACAATGAATGGGGTGCAATAGCCTATTTTACACATAGTAAGTTTGGAAGAAATGCTACAGAGGTGACAATAAATAACAATTCAAAATATATAACAGGAATGGCGGGAGATAGTATATCGGCAATGCCTAGTGAAGAAACAATTAACAAATATGATACGAAAAAAGGTATGCTTGCTTCAACGACAGGAAATATATATGGTGTATATGATATGAATGGTGGGGCTTTTGAATATACAGCAGCTTTTTTGAGAGGATATACAACAACTGGTCTTGTATGGACTGTAGATCAAATAAACTCAAATCAGAAATATTTTGATTTGTATGAGCCTAGTGGTGAAAATAGTAATGCACAAGAAAACTATATTAAAAATGAAAAATTAAGTGTACAAAAAGGTGATGCAATATATGAAACGTCTTTTCGCGGAATGTTAGAAAATCTTGAGATGCTAGATCATAGTTCTTGGTTTGAAGATTCATCATATTTTGCTGATTTAAATTTCCCTGTATTACCTAGAGGTGGAGATTTTAGAGGAGGCGTCATTAGCGGTATTTTTTTCTATAGCAATAGTCGTGGAAATTTAAGCGCAACATTTAGAGCTGTTATTGGAATATAGAAAATTAAATTTATTAAGTTGAATTTGGCTATGGAAAAACTTACTATCCAGATTTTCCAAAAGTCGTAAATAAACCTATATAATATGATGATAGTTTGAAAAGCTTTATGGTGTATTTAAATACCTACTGTAATATATCAGATAGAGTGTAATCTCGGAACTAATGTCTTTTTTGAGAGATAATTAAATCAATATAGCATTAGCAACAGTATTAAATGCAGTAAAAAAGTTTAGTAACAAAGCAACTGTAACATTAGAGGATATGAATCAGGAAAAACTATTGTCTCTAGTAATAAATAATGATGAAGATGGATTAAAAGATTATGATGCAATATATGTAGAGAATAGAAATTATTATGTTATATTGAATAGAAGTAAATTAATAGTTTATAACAATATAAAAAATATTATATGATTAATAAATATAATATAGATGTTTCAAAAATACATGAAAAAAAAGAATATTTAAAAATCAAAGATAAATTGCAAAATATTTCAGAACAATTTAAAAATATCATTTACAAATCAATTTCATTTAAAACAATACCAATAGATTGGAAAATTGCTATAATACAAGCAGAAAAGCAATTAGGTTTGAACGGAATAAAAAGAGAAGAA
>JAVXNL010000068.1:0-4461 GCA_036645795.1 Clostridia bacterium | reverse complement strand
ACTTTATTTGAAAACTTCTTAATAACTCGAAAGTCACTTATATATATATTTTTTTTTATTTGTTTGTTTGTTTTTTTATTTATTTTTATTTATTTATATTTTAATATATATTAACACTTCCACTATCAGATGGTTTATTAGTCGTAGCTCCAGGCCTTGTGTGTACATTACACGTACCAGAAGGTACCATATATCTCCAATCGCTTGATTTTATTGCAGGATTTCCTTCTCTTGTAATAAATGACTTTGATGATGTACTTGGACAATATCCAGTTGCAATCATACCAGTTTCATTACATATTTTAACCATTTTATGTACATTACATTTAGCTGTAGGTATTGAGCCTTTTGCAACTAAATCTGTTCCTGTTTGATCTCCTCTAGGGTCAGCTTTACACGCCTCGGTTGATACAAGTCCTGATAATCTACAAAGAGGAGCCTCCGTTACAGTATCTGGTCTGTTAAATTGTTTTGAAGCTTTACCTTTTGTAATACTATTCATAACCGTATTAAACAGTCTCATACAAAAATATGGATACGGTCTATTTATTGCTTTATTTTGATCATAACCATTCCAACATGCAATAGTATAATATGGAGTATATCCACAAAACCATTGATCATAATCATCATTTGTATTACCAGTCTTTCCTGCTGTTGCCATATTAGGTACTTTTACACTTCCTGCTGCTGTACCTGTTTTTATAACTTCTTCTAAACAATTAGTAAGCATATATGCTGTAGAGTCTTTCATTACTTTTTTAGCAGTTGTATCCTGTACAAGAACTTCTTTACCGTTTCTATCTTCTACTTTAGTATAAAGTTTTGGTTCCATATGAACTCCACCATTTGCAATAGTTGCATAAGCGTTTGCCATTTCAACTGCGGTAAATCCTTTTGTAACACCACCAAGTGCAAGAGATGCCGCATTTTTATCTGCTGGCACTAGACTTTCAAGTCCAGTATTTTTAGCAAAGTTATATGCAAAATCTTTATCTACTTTTTGATTTGCCTTTACTGCTGGTATATTCATAGATTTAGCAATGGCTTGCCTTGCTGTAACATACCCATTAAAATAATTATAATAGTTTCCTGGTGTCCATTTTCCTTGTGTAAACTGTGTATCATCAAGACCTGCACCAGGACTTGATTCACCTTGTTCAAATGCTGGTCCATATGCACCTAAAGGTTTCATACAAGAACCCGGCTGCCTGTGAGATTGTGTAGCTCTGTTTAATGTTAAGTCTCCGCTCTTTTCTCCTGCTCCACCTATAAGGCCTACTATATTACCGTTTGATTGATCCATTACAACCATTGAAGATTGCATGAATTCTCCTTGCCTATCTTTATAAAATAATCTAGGATTATCATATGCATCATTTATTGCATTTTGTACTGTTGGATCCTGAGGAGTATATATTTTATATCCATCACTATACAACATTTTTATTGCGACACCACGAGATACATTTTTTTGTTCCCTTAAATCCGCAATTACTTGTTCTACAACAGCATCCACATAGTATGTTTGAACTTTTGAATTAATATTTACTTTTTCTTTTTTAAAGTCTATTTTATAATTTAGTGCTTCATCGTGTTGTTCTTTTGTTATTTTTCCTAATTTTAACATTTTGTCTAATACGACTTTTTGTCTATCCATTAATTTTTTCTTAGCTTCTTCACTTTTATATGGATTAGTTGATTCTGGTGATTGTATTATAGCACCTAACACTGCAGCTTCTGCAATATTTACATCTTTTACAGATTTTCCAAAATAATTTTCCGATGCAACTTCAATTCCATATGAGCCATCTCCTAAATAAATTGTATTTACATATGATTCGAATATTTGCTCTTTACTTATTTTAGTTTCCAGCACTATTGCTCTGTACCATTCTCTTATTTTTCTTGTCCATGAAGTCTCATTATCTGATGTTACATTTTTAACTAACTGTTGTGTTATTGTACTTCCACCAAAACTTGACTTACCTCCATTTAATACAAAAGTACCTACTGCACCTATTGTTCTTTTTATATCCACACCATTGTGTTTAAAAAATCTTTCATCTTCTATTGCAGTTATTGCATTTACTACCTGTTCTGGTATATCTTTGTATTCTATTGTTACTCTGTTTTCTGAATCAAATAAAGTACCTATTTCTTTTCCATCTTTATCGTATACAAATGATGTTAATTTAAACAACTGTAATTCATCTAAACCTATACTATCAGTTTTATCTATAACTCCTGTTATAACACCTAAAATCGCACCTGCTCCAATTATAAATAAAGCAAGTAATACAAAAAGAATCACTCTAAAGACTTTCCAACTTGTTTTTCTGTTTTTCTTTCCTTTTTTACCTTTAGTAGCGCCTTGTGACGGAGTCGCACCATTTATTATACCTTTGTCCACTTTTTTTACAGAAGACGACCCAAATTTTTTACTTTTAGCTCTACCAGGTTTTCCTAATTTGTTCTTTTTTTCCATTCTTTTTTCACCTCTGATGCATATTTTCCATATGCTATCTGTTTTCTACCAATCTCCAAATATTTCGCAAAAGTTTCCTCTAATATGAAAACTTATCTTTAAAGCCTGTTTTACTTTCTCCATTGTAATGCTATCAAGTACACCTATTTTTTGATTTAATCTTGATTTATCTAATGTTCTTATTTGTTCTACTAATATAAGAGAATTTTTTGGCAACCCATATTTATTAGCCTCAATTGGTATATGAGTAGGTAGTGTTGGTTTTTGTTTACTTGTAATTGCAACACCTATTACTGTTGGACTATATTTATTTCCTTTGTCATTTTGAACAATAAGTATTGGTCTTATACCATCTTGTTCACTCCCAACAACAGGGCTTAAGTCCGCATAAAAGATATCTCCACGCTTTATAACCAAATTTCATCCCCACTTTCCATATATTATACACTATTTATCAAAAAAAGCAAATACTTTTTCGTCAAAACATTCATTTATATGAATAAAACTATATAAAACATCTATAAAAGCATCTCCTTTTTTGTTATATATTATGTATTCTGTTGGTATATTATTGCTTTTATTTATAGCAAGCTCTAGCTTTGAAACACCATTACCATCATTTAATATTTCTTGATATTTTTCACATACGGTACAATAGTCTTTTTTACATAGTTCTTTATTTATTATAATTTTATAATAAACTATATTATCTATTAATTCATTTTCTATCTTAAAACATTTCTCCAAACTATCATTTCTACATTTTAAATTTTCTTCCACATCTTTATACATTTGTATAAAGGTCGAAAGACTTATTAAATTCTCTTTTTTTACAAAGTAATCAGTCAGTTTATATTCTAGCTTTTGCATATCAGATCTAATAGATAATTCATTTCCATTAAGTACATAGGTTATAACATTTCCTTGTTCATTTTGGGTTTGAAATCTATAGCTTTCAAAAGCATCTTTTTTTTCATACCACTCATATATATCATATCGATTTTTAGTTTTATTTCCAATTACATTTACTTCGTATTTAGCCATATATGAGGTAAGATTAAATAAATCATGCTCTGCATTATCTTTCAATTTATTTTTATCAATTGTATTACTCCCTAAAAAACACGTTGTTGCTCCAATAAGAATTAAAGCTACTATTACAGCACCAAACATTATTATCCATAGTCTTTTATTTTTATCTAATTTAAAACTCTTTATATACATAAAAAAATACCTCCGGTGCCTCACATATTAAAATATATGTAGGGCACCGGAAAGTATTACAATTTATTTTATAATTTGCCACTCATACGAGTGGCAGCTTTCACAAAACATTTTCATGATTTGTGAAATAAGCCTTTCTTTTAATACCGCAGATATTTGATATCTGCTTATTTGACTATTATTTGAAAAAACTTCTTTCCTCAAATAATAGTTTAAATCAGGAATTTCAAACACCTCCAAAGGAAGGTATTTTGTTGCAATAGCATATGCTATTGCATTTATTAATTCCTCTTCAGCAATGGAATCTATATTTACTCCATTACTTGCTTTTTTAAAAGCACTAGACATTTCTTTGCTTTTAGAAATGTCTTTTGCTATTTGTTTAGTTTCACTACTATTTGTATTTTGCGCATTAAAATACGCATAAAGCAAATACATAGTAGGCATAACACATAAAACTCCAAGTATAGGATTTAAAATAAATCCACATACCGCACTTGCTAAAACAACAAGTGTAGCCATAGCTATTTTTACAATCCATCCTTTTTGTTTTTTCATTTTTTCCTCCTTTAGGAAAACAAGTTTCTTTTAAATTTAAAAAGAAACTCTCTACTTTTATGAAATCATTATATCACTTTATGCTTTAAAAGTCAATGTTTCTGCATATTTTTTACATATTTTGCCAAAGCAGTTGTTATTCAAAAAATTATTATTTGTAAAGTACACTAAATATATAATTTAAAATTATT
>JAVXNL010000067.1:0-4496 GCA_036645795.1 Clostridia bacterium | reverse complement strand
AACAAAGCAGATATAACAACTTTAATAGAATCATTAGAAGAGTTGAAAGAAAATTAGGGAATATATTCAATGATTAGAAGTGAAAAAGAAATATATTTAGAATTAGAAAAAATATTTAATGTTGATTTAAACGTTGATTACATTAGAACAGAAACAATTAATGCTAAAAAGAGAGAAATCACATAACACATTTTAAAAAGCAGCAAACACTACTAGTAGTAACGTTTGCTGCTTTTAACTGCCAAACTCAGGTGTGATTCGTTCCATCGAATGTATACTTCAAAAAGGGCGTTTCTTGTATATATTTTCCTCTTTTAATTCACTATTCTCATGTTCAAACTCCCCTATCTAATTTCACAAAAAGTATATACATAATAGGTTGAGTCGTATACAAAACCTAATTTTTTAGCAAGTTCAAGTGAATTTTTATTTGCAGCGTCCCAGCTGATTTTTTTATTATTTTCTAAGCATTCTAATATTAACTTGGATGCCATTGCTGTCGCAATTCCTTGCTTTCTATAGTTCTCATGCACTTTAATATTTACTTCTATCCCATCACGATAAAATATATTAGAGGAAGCTACTCCAACAATTTCATCTTGATATACACAACAAATGCCAATACCATATTCTTTATAGTTATCCGTTATATTTATCCATTTTTCTCTTTTTATTCTTTCTGCTAAAGTACTGTCTATCTTAACCAACTCATATACTTTTGGTAGTTTATTGATAAAAATATTTAAAGCCTCCTTATCAAATACTGGCTCTTTTTTGATAGAATATCTTTCTTTTTTTATCAGTTCATTGGGATATATTTTTTCAAGCTGTAACTTTATTGTATCACTAGGAATTATTGTATACTTTTTATAGTTAGCATCTATTATCTTCTTTAGTTTCTCATCTTCTATTTCTCCTGCTATAAAACAATAACTTCTCACAATTAAAAAGGCTATTTTAGGATTTGTCGCATTATCTACAAATGCGTCTCCAATCATGCCATCTAAAACACTATTTCCCATAAAAAACCTGATATTGCCGAAAAAATGTTTAATTTTAGGTAACTCCTCATATTTTATTGCTGTAAGCATTCTCACACCCCTATACTTTCTTTATTCATCTTCTATAATATCTCTTACAAAACTATCATACACCCAGTCGGGTGAAATATTTAATACATATGTTAATGCTTCTTTTAACTCGCTTTTTGACATGGCATTCATATCTTTGGCAACTTTTTTATATAGCTCCTTTTCGTACTTTTCATATTCTTTTTGTTCTTCTTCCACCTCTTTTAAAAACCTATCAACTTCATTAGGAAATACAGTAAAATAAAGCGCCACGATATGTTTACATATAATATTCCTATCTTTAGCATGTGGACAATTGCATTTTGACTTTTTTGGATGTTCAATATCCATAAAAACATTATATTTTTTATGGTTACTTCCTTTTACGATAGCTTCATACTGATGTTGGCTTATTTCTTTTAAATCACTTACTTTCTTTTCCTCATAATAATCTAGTCCACGCCAAGTAGAACTTCCACTGGCCATATTTATTAATCCCATAAACTCTCCTCCTTAACACTTATTTTTTACTCCGTATTACTTTTGCGACACTACTTTTATCTTACGTTTATTTTTCAATTTTCTATTCCATTATTCCGGCCTTTGACTCTTTTGTTATAAGCTTCTTTAGTACTATTCTAAAAACAATACTTCTAACATAGAAATCAATACCATTGACTACCCCAAATATAAATAAGGAATAAGGGGTATTGATAAATAAGAAACAGATGCCAAATCTTATGATAACGCCAATAAGAGAACCTATTAGTAAAATCATTGACTTTCCTTGCGTTATGCATAATGTCTTATACGTTTCATAAGGATACAATCCAAATACTGTTAATGCATAGAATATGATATACGGAAAACATGCTGTTATTGGTAAACTTCCATGTGATATCAACAAATAAATAAATACAAATATGAAGTTTAATACTATAATTAAGGGAAAGCATTTTTTCTCATGTTCATACAATTCGTATACTGTTCTTCATAGGTTTTACCTTCCGGAACCTTAATCATCAAATTTGCTTGATAGGCATTCGTAATTATTTCTAATGTTAAGCATACTGAATAACAAATAGTATGGATACAATAAAATACCAACAAAGTAGATAACTTCTCTTTTTGAACTGGAGTTAAGTTAAATATATTAATGATGAAATCTCTACAAAGTAGTACAACCACTCCCATCACAATACCAAATACAATATTAAACCATAAATATTGCCATTCATTCTTTCTTGTTGCCCTATATGTATATATTCCTATTTCACTAAAAGACCTAAAAATAGAATCTAGCAGTAGAAAACTTCCTGATACTATAATAGCATCAATGCTAATTAAATTATTAAATGCAGAATCTATACTATCTGCGATACTCATAAATACAAAACTTATAAGTATTGATATAAATGTTGTCATTGTTCCCACATTCGCATTGCATATTTCCACTGTGTTTCTTATATTATAAAGTCTTAATGTGTGTTTTTATCTTTTTCATAGCCCACTCATAATGACTAGCCGTTACAGAAACACAATAACTACCTAACGTAGTTCCACCAGTCCATTTCAATTGTCCTTTTTCAAATAAAGCTTCATTAGAAAACTTCTCTATTACTTGTACTACTTTCTCATGACTTGTGGCAAGCAAATTTTGAGCTTCTTGATAGGTAGTGCTTTGATGTTTTTCCCAAAATTCTATATTCATTTCTCCATAAGTTTTCCAGTTATATGGCTCTGGTAAAAATGGTGTTGTTATTCCTTTGGTGTTGTTTTCTACCCAATTTAATAATAATTGATGCCATTCATATAAATGAATAAGTACATCTCTTAAGTTCTTGTCTCTTTTCCAATGAGCCTCTTTTTCTGTATCTACCTCATAGGTAAACATTTTTTCTTGTTCCTCTTCACTCATTGTTTGGATAAGATTTTGTAACTTTGTATATTGCTCCTTTGCAGCAATTAACAACTCCTGTTTTGTTTTTGGTCTTGGCATTTTTTTCTTCTTCCTTTCCTTTTATTATCTATTCTATCATTGTTCCTGTTCCGATTTAGCTATTAAGTAACAATATACAGGCGCAAACAACGTAACAACGATTAGTAATAGTTTAAAATAAATGATATTTGAAGTAAAAGACACTACTAACATTAATAAATATCCAATTACTCTCCCTATCGTCAGTCCTACAGACGTATATCCTATGTATTCCTCACTATATTTTTCTACCTGGCATTCCTTTACCAGATTCCCTTTTCTGGTGTTATATACAACATCAAAGATACAAAACGTTATGATATAACAAAAGTTATAGATCACTAAACTTACTTTATTAATATCTAGCAATAATCCAAATACTCCAAATACAAGTACAAAGGAACATCCCCCTAATATTTTATTGGCAGTTTTCTTGTTATAGTATTTGTTATATAGAATAAGTGAGAACACAGAGCAAAGTGAAAATATGGTAGTTAAAACACCTAAATGAAATGATGTCTTAAAAGTCATCATTGTAATTATTATAATTAATGTACTAATAGAACTCTCCACAATACCATATGCCATGCCTGCCCAATGGTATTTTCGTATTTTTTCTAACTTATTCTTCTTAATCATATTGACAAACGCTTTATAACTATATTTTTGTTGTTCCTTATTAGTTATCTGTGTTTTAATAAGTGAAGTGACTAGTATTTGAATAATAGAAATTGCGAATATGTATATAGCTATCTTTGAAAAAGAGTATAGCTCAATAGAACTTCCTAAAATAATAGGTATAATGATTTTTATTATTTTGCCTAATATTTTATTGACAGACATATATTTTTGTCTATTGTTGTTATTGGTAATATCAATATATATTAGCTCATGCGAGCACCAATACAACGATTCAGACACTGCATACAAAATAGCAATTGCTATAAAATAAGTAGCTGTTTTTTCTGCTAATACTACAATAAATAAAACAAATAAGGCTCTTGCAATAATTCCTAATACTAGCAGTTGTTTACTTCTAGCAGGATGCTTTTTTATCACTTTACCTAACAATATATTGCCAATTCCTAATAAACCATAGACTATAATATAGTAAATAGAAATGGTAGCAATACTCTCATTAGTTGTTTTTAGTAAGTAAGCCACTAAGAAAGTCTCACTAAAAATAGCAATTAAAGTATATAACAAGTCACTTGCAATTAATAACTTTGCATTTCCCCCTATTTTGTGTTCCATTTGCTTCTCCTTTTCATGTCAATTTATTTGCTGTTTTCTTACTTAACTTTTATTATATCATAACAAACAAAAAAATTAAACAATAATATAAATAGTATTTAAAAATATTTATTTTTGAAGTTACTGTTTACTACTTTTCATAAAAAGAATATAAGAGATTAGGAATTATGCTATTTCTAATCTCTTATCTTTAT
>JAVXNL010000066.1:0-4597 GCA_036645795.1 Clostridia bacterium | reverse complement strand
AAAATTTGGTTTAATAGATAATGCTTTCATTTTATCTCCTTTTTTAATTAAATTATACTTGTATTATATCACAAAAACGCTTATAAATCAAGAAAAACAAAGGATATATAAAATAAAGCAAAAATGCTTAAAGGTGGTGCAAATGGCAAATAAAAGTGAATATGATAAATGGGTAGAAAATAACGAGTTAAGTACTAAACTTGTTTTAATACAAGGATGGGCACGCGAAGGATTAATAGATGAACAAATTGCTGCCAATTTAGGTATTGTTAGAAAAACTTTATCAGAATACAAAAAAAAATATCCAGATGTCGCAAAGGCGTTAAAAACAGGTAAAGAAGTTACAGATTTTATGGTAGAAAATGCTTTATTTAAGCAAGCCGCATCAGGGAATGTTACAGCAGCAATATATTGGCTTAATAATAGAAAACCAAATAAATGGTCTAATCAACAAAGAGAATATGATAATGGTAATAATGAAGATAATAGCTTTATAGAAGCACTAGATAATAAAGCAGGTGAAATTTGGAATGAAAAATAACAAAAAAAATTTTAAATGGCTATCTTTCTCAAAAAATCAACTTAAAGTGATGACATGGTGGAATGAAAAAAGTCCAGTACATAGTTCAGATGGTATCATAGCAGATGGAGCAGTAAGAAGTGGCAAAACAGTTTCTATGTCACCTAGTTTTGTAATATGGGGAATGGAACAGTTTGATGAATGCGATTTTGCTATATGTGGCAAGACTATAGGTTCTTTAAAAAGGAATGTTATAAATACATTAAAAAAGCAGTTACTTTCTTTAAAATATAGATATGAACATAAGAGAAGTGAAAATTTATTAATAGTTAGTAAAAATAATAAAACTAATTATTTTTATTTGTTTGGTGGAAAAGATGAAGCTTCACAAGATTTAATACAAGGTATGACACTGGCGGGAATATTTTTTGATGAAGTGGCATTAATGCCTGAATCATTTGTTGAGCAAGGCATAGCTAGATTAAGTGTTGAAGAAGCAAAGTTTTGGTTTAATTGTAATCCACGAAATCCAAATCATTGGTTTAAATTAAATTATGTAGATAAGATAAAAGAAAAGAATATACTATATTTGCATTTTACTATGGATGATAATTTAACTTTATCTGAAAAAGTAAAAGAAAGATACAAAAGAATGTTTACAGGTGTATTTTATAAGAGAAACATTCTTGGATTATGGGTGACAGCAGAAGGTTCTATTTATAATGTATTTTCTGAAAATAAGGAAAAATATTATACAGATAAGGCTGATTATGATGTAATCCAAATCGGATTAGATTTTGGTGGTAATAAATCTGCACATACACTGGTAGCAACTGGAATTAAAAATAATTATTCTAAACTTACAGCTTTAATGTCTGATAGATATGAAGCAACGGGTATGACACCACAGCAGTTATATAATAAAGTAGATGAATTTATAGATAAAGTACAGCAAAAATATGGTCAAATATACGTTATATACTGCGATAGTGCTGAACAAACATTAATAAATGGAATTAGGGAGATGTGTGATATTAAGTATCCACACATAATAATAAGAAATAGCATTAAAAATGAGATAATAGATAGAATTAGATGTACTACAAGTCTTATGGCTAGTGGTAGATTTTTTATAACAAGATATTGTAAAACACTAGAAGTTGCATTTGAAAATGCAGTATATAATGATAAACCAAAAGAACAAGGAAAAGATGAAAGACTTGATAATGGCACTAGTGATATAGATACGTTAGATGCATTTGAATATAGTTTTGAAAAGTATATAAAACAATACAGTAAAATAATAGCATAGGTGGTGTAATTATGTTTGATAAAATAAGAGATTGGATAGTTAGGGGGTTAGATAAAATGTTTAGTAAAAGTACAATAGAGGAAGCTTTAAAGGTACCAGTTGCGATAAGTAAAGAAATGGATAATGCTATGGAATTATGGCTAAAAATTTATACTAATAATTCTCCTTGGCTGAATAAAGATGTAAAATCTCTTGAATTAGCTTCTAGTATAGCAGGAGAATTTGCAAGACTTACTACATTGGAAATGAAAACCGAAATAACTGGCAGTAAAAGATCAGATTATTTGCAAGAACAATATAAAAAGGCATTAAAAGATTTAAAATCTAATTTAGAATTAGGAAATGCAGTCGGTGGAATGATATTTAAACCTTATGTTAAAAATAAAGATATATGTATTGATATAATATCACAAACTTATTTTAAACCTCTTAAATTTGATAATGCGGGTAATATAATAAGTGCTGTGTTCACAAGTCAAATTCAAAAAGGTAAAACAATATATACTAGATTAGAAACTCATACATTAAACAATAATGTGTATACTGTGGAAAACAAAGTATACAAGAATGATAATTATATTAGTAGTATGTTAGGTAAATTAGTAAGCTTAACTGATGTTGAAGAATGGTCAGACTTATCTGAAAGTGTTACAATAAAAGGTATAGAAAAACCTTTGTTTGCTTATTATAAAGTACCAATTGCAAACAATATAGATACAAAATGTTCTTTAGGAATATCAGTATTTAATAGAGCTATAAATACGATTGAAGATACAGAGACAATGAATGCACGACTTGATTATGAATATGATAGTGCTGAAAGAAAATTGTATGTTGATTCTACAGCAATAAAAGTAGATAAAGACGGAAAACAAGTAGGAAAATTACCCAGAATAATTCAAAAAATAGATTTAACAAATAAAGAAAATAATTTTTATGAAGAGTTTAGCCCTGGAATAAGAGACGAGGCATTTTTAAGAGGTATAAATAAAAAACTACAACAAATTGAATTTCAAGTTGGACTTGCTTATGGTACTATATCAGATCCAAATAATGTAGATAAAACAGCTACGGAAATAAAGACAAGTAAGCAACGTTCATATAGTACTGTGTCACAAATGCAAAATAATTTACAAGAAACTTTAGAACATTTGGTATATATATTAAATGTGTATACAGACTTATATGAATTAGCTTCTAGTGGCGAGTATGAGACAAGTTTTGAATGGGATGATAGCATTATAGTAGATAGTGAATATGAGCAGAAAATAAGACAAAATGAAGTAAATCAAAAGTTGCGTTCTAAAAAATCTTATTTAATGTGGAGATATGGATTAAAAGAAAAGCAAGCAGAAGAAATGTTAAAAGAAGTAAAATCTGAAACAGAAGAAACTGAAATGTTTAAAGAAGAGTGATATAAATGTTAACACCTGATTTTTTAGAAAATTGTAGTAAAAATATAGTAGAAAAGTATTCGGAATTAGAACGCAGAATAATAAGAGATGTAGCAAGAAGAATAGCAGGGGCAGACTTTCAGATGACTGAATCTGCGAAGTGGCAAATTAAAGTAGCTCAAGAGGCTGGACTATTATATGACGATATTATAAGCCAAGTAGCAATATATACAAATAATACTAAAAGTGAGATTAAAAAGCTATTTGAAGATAGTGCAATTGAAAGTATAAAAGTTGATGATGATATTTATAAAAAAGTAGGACTTAATCCTATACCTCTTAAACAAAATAAAGTATTATTAAACGTACTACTTAATGGACTAAATAAAACAAACGGTATAATGTACAATCTAACGCAAACAACAGCACAAACAACATCAGATACATTTATAAGTATATTAGATAATGCTTACATGCAGATATCAAGTGGTGCATTTGACTATAATACAACAATCATAAAAGTAATAAACGAACTTGCAGATAACGGAGTTAAGATAATTAATTATAAAAACGGAAGACAAGACAAATTAGAGGTAGCAGTGAGGAGGACATTAATAACAGGTGTAAATCAAACATCTGCTAAAATGCAAGAATCAAGAGCAGATGAGATGGATTCGGATTTGGTTGAGACTACTGCACATGCTGGAGCTAGACCAAGCCACGCGTCATGGCAAGGAAAAGTATTTAGTCGAAGTGGAAAAAACAAGAAGTATCCAAACTTTGTTGAAAGTACAGGATATGGTACTGCTGGTGGACTCTGTGGAATAAATTGTAACCATAACTTTTATCCGTTTTTTGAAGGAATATCTAAAAGAGCATATACTGATGATGAGATAGATAAATACAATGAAAAGAATATAACATATAATGGAAAACAGTATACTAAATATGAAGCTACCCAAATACAAAGGTCATTAGAAAGAAATATACGAGCAGATAAAAGGCAAATTGTTGCAAATCAAGGAGCTATTTTAGGAACAAAAGAAGATGACTTGAAGGAAGTATTAAAAGTAGAAATGAGTAAATCATCTGTTATATTAAAGCAAGATGAGATTAAGCTAAAACAATTTATTGAACAAACAAAATTAAGTAGAGATAGTAGTAGAGAACAAATAGCAGGTTGGAATAGAATTAGTAGCCGAAAAGCAATAAATGTTAATAGAAATTATGATAATATAAAAAAAGAATTTATAGGAATTAAAATAAAAGATGTAGAAATAAAAGATGTATCGTTACACTTTGCAGTTGAAAGAATGATAGAAAGAGGAATCACAATAGAAAAAGCAAAGGATGCCTTGATAAATCCATTAA
>JAVXNL010000065.1:0-5010 GCA_036645795.1 Clostridia bacterium | reverse complement strand
AAAAAAGATTATACTAAATATACTAAATTTTACGCTATATAAATTTGATGACCACAAAAAAGAGGATATATGCAATATAGCATGGGGTAGATTATATAATGGTAAAATAAACAAAGCATGTATACGAGCTAAAAGAATGATATATAATATAGAAGCTTTGAGAGGTATTCCAGCTCCTAATGGTAAAAGAGAGGAGAGAAATTAATGCTAGATAAAGAATTAATTAGATTTTATTTGAAAAATAAAGAATATAGAAAAGTTTCGGATTGCTTTTTTGAACAGTATTACAATATGATGTATGATTTTCTTGAAAAAAGTGGTGATAATGTTAGTAGAACAATGACTATTACAACTCTTATGTGTATAATTAAAAGCAAATATCCTGAAAAACTTGGAGCTATAAGAATTATTTCTAATTTTTTAAATGATGAAGAAATGTCATATATAGATAGAATCGATGATATGCTTACATACTATGAAAAAGTTAAAAATTTTTTTGTATAAACTATAATATATAATTAAAAAAGGATTAAAACAGTAATAAGTAGTTAAAAGCTAGTATTTTTAGTAAATTTAATATTTTTTGCGTGTGTTGATTTTTTTGTATTTGTATGGTATAATGATGGTATAAAATGAGTGTAAAGGAGGTCAAAATATGGGCCACCCAAAAGATTTAAGTCTAGATTTTAGACTTAATGAAGCAAGAGCAAGGGCTTTGGCTAAAGAACGGGATGAAGAATCTTTAAAAAGTTTGTTCATCCTATCTTTAGAGGAAGTGTTAAAGGAACTAATTAGCTATAAAAAGCTAGGAGAAGTTAATTTAACATTAACAAAAAAAATGTCCTTGTGCAAAGGGTATTATCCAGAACTTTCTATGGATATTAAATTATTGAATTGTTTAATATTCGAAGAGGGAAATTTGGATGAGTGTATAGAATATGCAATATCTGCATATAATAATATATACTCAAAAACAAAAACAAAATAAAAATAAAAAGAAAACAAAAAGAAAACAACTTGAATTTCAAGTTGTTTTCTTTATTTAAAAAGCAAATTTAAAATTTTTCTTAAAAAAATGCACTTTGATTTTTGGATTTTTAGTAGATATTACTTATATAAAAAGGAGTGAAAAATTGTATATATATATTTTAAATATTGATTGTATTTTGTTGAATATTATGATATAATAGCCATTACAAGAAAAAAATCTTGTTTTAAAATATTTTAAATGGAGGCAAAAAAATGAGTGTAATTGAGAAAATATTTGGTTCGTATAGTAAAAGGGAAATAAAAAAAATAGTGTCTATAGTAGATAAAATAGAAGAATTAGAGAAAGATTTGAAAGATCTAACAGATGATGGTTTAAGACAAAAAACTATTGATTTTCAAAAAAGAGTAAAGAATGGAGAAACTCTAGATTCTTTACTTCCTGAAGCATTTGCAGTAGCTGCAGAAGCTAGTAGTAGAGTGCTTGGAATGAGACATTTTAGAGTACAGCTACTTGGAGGTATTATTTTACATCAAGGAAGAATATCCGAGATGAAAACAGGTGAAGGTAAAACTTTAGTTGCAACATTACCGATATATTTAAATGCACTGTCTGGTAAAGGTGTACACTTAGTTACAGTAAATGATTACCTTGCAAAAAGAGATAGTGTTTGGATGGGTAAGTTATATAAATTTTTAGGACTAAGTGTAGGGCTTGTGGTTGCAGGAATGAATTCGGCTCAAAAAAGAGAAGCTTATGCTGCAGATATAACATATGGAACTAATAATGAATTTGGATTTGATTATTTAAGAGATAATATGTCAATGAGCAAAGAGGAAATGGTTCAAAGAGAATTAAATTTTGCAATTGTAGATGAAATAGATAGTATTCTTATTGATGAGGCACGTACTCCTCTTATAATATCGGGAATGGTAAATAAACAAAATGATTTATATGAAAAAGCAAACTATTTTGCTAAAGGTCTTAAGGCAAAAGTAATTGTAGAAAATAATGATAAGGAGTACGATGAAAGTGATGAAGAATATGATTATATTGTTGATTTAAAAGCGCATACTTGTGCATTAACAGAAAAAGGTACAAATAAGGCTGAAAAACACTTTAATATAGTATCTTTATCAGATGTTGATAATCTTACACTATCGCATCATATAAACCAAGCAATAAGAGCTTATGGAATTATGAAAAAAGATAAAGATTATATAGTAAAAGATGGAGAAGTAATAATTGTAGATGAATTTACTGGTCGTTTAATGCAAGGAAGACGTTACAGTGATGGACTTCATCAAGCAATAGAGGCAAAAGAAAATGTAAAGATTGCATCTGAGAGTCAAACTTTGGCTACAATTACATTTCAAAATTATTTTAGATTATATTCAAAGCTTGCAGGTATGACAGGTACAGCTAAAACGGAAGAAGAAGAATTTAAAGGTATATATAAACTAGATGTCATAGAAATACCAACTAATATGCCAGTTGTAAGACTTGACTTAAATGATGTTGTATATAAAACTAATAAAGCAAAATATGATGCTATAGTAGAAGATGTAAAAGAGTCTTTTGAAAAAGGTCAACCAGTACTTGTAGGTACAGTATCAATAGATAAATCGGAAATAATTAGTGGATTATTAAAAAAACAAAAAGTACCACATCAAGTGCTTAATGCAAAATTTCATGAAAAAGAAGCAGAAATTATAGCTCAAGCTGGTAGATATAAAGCAGTAACAATAGCTACTAATATGGCAGGGCGTGGTACAGATATAATGCTTGGTGGAAATCTTGAATATATTGTAAAACAAGAATTAGAAAAACGTGGTTTTTCAATTGATGTAATTGAAATGGCTATAACACCTATAAATTATAATAATGAAGAAGTTATAAAAGCAAAAAACGAAATAAAAGAAATAGAAAAGAAATTAAAAGATGAGCTAAAAGAAAATAAAGAAAAAGTAATTGCTGCTGGTGGACTAAAGATTATAGGTAGCGAGAGGCATGAATCTCGTAGAATAGATAATCAGTTAAGAGGACGTGCAGGACGACAAGGTGATGCTGGTCAAACAAGGTTTTATATTTCATTAGAAGATGATTTAATGAAGCTATTTGGGTCAGATAAAATGACTAGCATGATAGATATGTTAGGGCTTCCAGAAGATGTTCCAATAGAACAAAAAATGCTAAATAGCGCAATAGAGACCGCTCAAAGAAAAGTTGAAGGAAGAAACTTCTCAATAAGGAAAAATGTACTTGAATATGATGATGTAATGAATCAACAAAGAGAAATAATATATTCACAAAGAAGAGAAGTTTTAGATGTAGAAGATATATCTAAAATTGTTATGCAACTTGCTCATTCAAGAATTTCTAAATTTGTAGAAGAGTTTTTTTCTAAGGCAGAATCAATAGAAGACGTTGATTTTCAAACTGTAAATGCTGTATTATATAATGTGTTTGGCGAGGATGAATTACTAAAAAAAGATGAAATAGAAATTATGGAAGAAGAAGTAATAGTAACGTTACTTATGGATAAAATAAAAGGAATATATGATACAAGACATAGTGTTGCAAAAGAATTAAAATCAGAAGAATTATTAAATAGTATAGAACGTCATTTGATTTTAAATACAGTAAATGAAAAATGGATGGATCATATAGATAACATTTCAAATTTAAAAGATGGTATAGGTCTTAGAGCATACGCTCAAACCAATCCGGTAGAGGCATATAAGATAGAAAGTTTTGGAATGTTTGAGGAACTAATTCAAATTATTCAAGAAGAATCAACTAAAGCAGTATTTTCAATAAGACAGAGTAATGAACAAAATTTATCTAATGTTGCTCGTAAAGAGGCTATTTCAAATATTACTAATATTAGTACGAATGAAAATGAAGGAAATGTTCAAAAAAGAGAGCCTATAAAAGTAGATAAAAAAATTGGTAGAAATGAGCCTTGTCCATGTGGATCTGGCAAAAAATACAAACAGTGTTGTGGAAAATAGTTATTTAGTCCTTTATTTATAATGGTGTATAAGATTTATAACTCATCAAAAAAATCTAAAAATAGTGTTTGTCCACATGAGAAAGCGTATACGAAAAGTATAGAATAGGAGCGCAAAATGGCTAGTCAAGATGCAATAGAGAAAGTTAAAAATTTATCAACGAAAGAACAAAGGAATATATCTTATGAAAAATTAACAAAAATTATAGAATCTTTATCATCAGATGAAATTATAGAATTAAGTAATATAATAGGATATCCTGTATTTACAAGATTATGTATGGGAGTTCTTAAACATAAATTTGTCTTATTACAAGATGGAGCCGCTGCAATTATTGTAAATGATAAAGCTCAAATATTATTACAAAGCAGGGCAGATAGAGATAAGTGGGGATTACCTGGCGGATGCCAAGAATTAGGAGAAAGATTTCAAGACACCGTTATAAGAGAAATAAAAGAAGAAACGAATTTAGATGTAACTGAAGAAGACTTAGAATTGATTGATATAGTATCAGGTTCATCAAGGCGAAATGATTATCCAAATGGTGATGTTGTAATTAATAATACAGCGTTATACTGTGTTAGAAATTATTCTGGAAAATTAAAATGGGATAGCGAATCCAAAAATATGAAATTTTTCAATTTAAATGATTTGCCAACAAATCAAAATGATCCAGACTTAATTGAAACATATATTAAGAAATTAAATAGAAAGACCAAATAGAAAAAAAGTGGGTATATAACATATGTGGGGGAAATAATTTCTCTCACAATTTTATTGTGAATTTGCAATAAAATATTGCAATTAAGATCAAAATATTTACGATTTAATTGTACAAAAAAGAAAAGGTTTGTTGTCCAAAATGTGGAACTATAACGAATAAGAAAAATAATAGTCATACGCGTATTTTAAAACACGGCAGTTCAAACGGCAAAGTATGTAAACTACATCTTACATATATAAGATATGTCTTACCAAAAGGAACGTCATTTGACAATTAACAAATAT
>JAVXNL010000064.1:0-5058 GCA_036645795.1 Clostridia bacterium | reverse complement strand
GAAAGTATTACCTGCAAGATTATACGGTAGAAGAACTGGAAAAAATGAAGCAATAGAGTTTTTACTACTTAGACAAACTGAGGGGAATAAATGGCAAACTCTTGTTAAACCGGGTAAAAAGGCAAAAATTGGGGATAATATAATATTTGACGAAAAACTACTTAAAGCTAAAGTAATTAATATTTTAGAAGATGGTCAAAGAGAAGTTGAGTTTTATTATACTGGAATTTTTAACGAGATATTAGATAAGTTACGGTTCTATGCCTCTTCCTCCATATATAACGGAAAAATTAGAAGATAATCAAAGGTATCAAACTGTATATAGCAAGCATTTAGGCTCTGCAGCAGCTCCTACAGCTGGACTTCATTTTACCAATAAAATATTAGAAGAGCTAAAGAAAAAAGGTGTGAATGTAGTGTATGTTACACTTCATGTAGGTATTGGTACATTTAGACCCGTAAAAGTAGATGATGTTAAAGAGCATAAAATGCATAGTGAGTATTTTGTAATAGATGAGCATGCTTGTGATATAATAAATAAAACTAAAAAAAATAGTGGAAAAGTATATGCTGTAGGTACAACTTCTTGCAGAGTTTTAGAATCTGCAACAGATGAACAAGGGAAAATATATCCTATGGCTAAAGAGACAGATATTTTTATATATCCTGGATATAAGTTTAAAATGATAGATGCTTTACTTACGAATTTTCATTTGCCTGAATCTACCCTTATAATGCTTGTATCAGCCATTGCTGGTAAGGAAAATGTAATGAAAGCATATAAGGACGCGGTAGACAAAAAATACAGATTTTTTAGTTTTGGAGATTGTATGTTAATAAAATAGGTTTTTTATAAATCAAAAACTAATAGTGAAAATAAAAAAGCAAAATATTGTTATCTTTTTTAATAATATTTTGTTATATTAAAGGAGATAGATATGAGTAAACAAGCATTAAAATTTGAAGTTAAAAAGACTGATAAAAAAACAGGTGCAAGACTTCGGTGTATTGCATCTACCTCATGGAGATGTAGAAACACCAGTGTTTATGCCAGTTGGGACACAAGCAACAGTTAAATCAATGACACCAGAAGAACTAAAAGATGAAGTGAAATCTCATATAATTCTTTCTAATACATATCATTTGTTTTTAAGACCAGGTCCAGAACTTATAAAAGATGCAGGAGGCTTGCATAAATTTATGAATTGGGATCGAAATATACTTACAGATAGTGGTGGATTTCAAGTATTTAGTTTAGGAGATATGAGAAAAATAACAGAAGAAGGTGTGGAGTTTAGATCACATATAGATGGTACAAAGAAATTTATATCACCCGAAAAGTCTATGGAGATACAAAATTTATTAGGCTCTGATATTATGATGTGTTTTGACGAATGTGCTCCCTATCCTGCAAGTAGAGATTATGTAGAAAAATCAATGGCAATGACAGCTCGTTGGGCAGCTCGTTGCAAAGAATATCATAAAAATACAGAGAATCAAGCTTTATTTGGAATAATACAAGGTGGAATGTATGAAGATTTGAGAGAGAAGAGTATACAAGATTTAAAAGCACTAGATTTTCCAGGGTATGCAATTGGTGGCATTAGTGTAGGAGAACCTAAAGAAATGTTTTTAAAAATTCTTAGACATACCGCGCCTCTTATGCCGGAGAATAAACCTAGGTATTTAATGGGTGTTGGAACTCCTGATTATTTAATAGAGGCGGCAATATCTGGAATTGATATGTGTGATTGTGTAATACCAACAAGAATGGCAAGAAATGCAACAGCTCTTACTCATTATGGTAGGCTTAATATGTTAAATGCATGTCACGAAAGAGATTTTACAACACTAGACCCAGATTGTGATTGCTATACTTGCAAAAATTATTCAAGAGCATATATTAGACATTTATTTAAATCAAAAGAAATACTTGGAGCGAGGCTTTTATCAATTCATAATTTGAGATTTTTAGTAAGACTTATGGAAGATGTAAGGGATGCAATAAGCCAAGATCTTTTGACAGAGTTTAAACAAGATTTTTACAAAAAGTACGGATATGAAGAAATGTAGGTATTTAATAGTACTTAAAGTCTAAGTATAATAAAATGTGAATCGAGGTTTTTATGGATAAACAAGATAAAACAAAAAAAGCTAAAATAAATGAAAAATTAGAAAACAAAAAAAACGAAAACAGAAAAAAAATAAAAAAACAAAAAGGCGAGAAAAATATAATTATTACATTATTTAAAGTAACATTTGTAGTTCTTATATTTTTACTTCAAATTTTTATAATGGGAGCGCTTTATACTACAGCAATTGGGATATATAAATATGCTAAATATGTGTTCGAAATAATAAAGATAATAACTGTATTAATACTTTTATACAGGCATGATAATGCATCATATAAAATATCTTGGACTATATTTATAATGTTTTTTCCGGTAGTAGGCGTGCTTGTCTTTTATTTGTGGGGTAATAGTAAATTAAAAAAGAAAAAATCAAATGAAATAAAAAAAATAGCACAAAATAGCGAGTATACTTTAAAAAACTCGAATAAAATTATCAACGAATTACTTGTAATTGATAAGTATAAATATAATCAGGTTTTGTATATGACAAAAATTTCTGGTTATCCAATATACAAAAATTATGGATGTGAGTATTTTAAGACAGGAGAGAGCTTTTTTGAAAGTTTAAAAAAAGATTTGCTTGGAGCAAAAAAATATATTTTTATGGAATTTTATATATTGTCTGCTGGTAAACTATGGGATGAAATATTAGAAATTTTAATACAAAAAGTGGACGAAGGCGTTGAGGTAAAACTTGTAATTGATTCGCTTGGAAGTCTTTTGACTAAGCCTAAAAACTTTTTGAAAGATATGGAAGCTTTAGGTATAGAGCTATATTTATTTAATCCATTTACACCAATAATAAATGGATATATTAATTATAGAGACCATAGAAAAATAATTGTAATAGATGGAGTATATGGTTATACCGGTGGAGTAAACTTGGCTGATGAGTATGTAAATATGATAGAAAAATATGGATATTGGAAAGACGTTGGAATAAAGATACAAGGAGAGGGAGTATGGAATTATACGCTGATGTTTTTAAGAAATTTAGCTCCCTTATCAAATTTGGAAATTGACTACAATAAGTATAAAGATATTGGAAAAGTACAGTGTGAAAGTCTGTTGAAAGTTGAAAAAAAAGGATATGTTTTACCGTATGCAGATGGGCCAAATAACAGAAAAAATCCAGTAGAAAATATATATATTCAAACAATAAATTATGCAAAGAATTATTTGTATATAACAACACCTTATTTTATAATAAATGAAGCAATGCTTACAGCATTGCTAAATAGTGCTAGAAGCGGAGTGGATGTTAGAGTTATATTGCCACATATACCAGATAAAAAATTAGTACAAATGGTAACAAGGTCATATTATGAAGTGCTACTTGAGGCGGGTATAAAGGTATATGAATTTAAGCCTGGATTTATACATTCCAAAACCTTTGTTGTAGATGACGATACATCTATTGTAGGTACAGCAAATCTAGACTATAGAAGTGCTCATTTAAATTTTGAGTGTGCAACTTGGACATATATGACAGGTGAAGAAGAATGTGTAAGAAAAGATTTTGAAGATATGCTTTCTAATTGTATTGCAATAGATTTAGATACTTGGAAAAAAAGGCCTTTTATTAAAAAAATTGCAGAGGCTGTATTGTCTGCATTTTCACCAATGCTGTAATTGTAGTTAGTTGTGATTTTTAAGTGTAATACAAAAAAAGGATGTGGTGAAAATGAAGTATGGATTAGTACTAGAAGGTGGAGGCGCAAAAGGGGCATATCATATAGGTGCTGTGAAGGCATTATTACAAGCAGGATATGAAATTGGAGCAATAACTGGTGCATCGATTGGTGCGATAAATGGAGCAATGATAGTGCAGGGGGATATTAATAAAATAGAGAAAATTTGGCAAGAATGGAGTTTTTCTGATATATTTGACTTTGAAAATGAAAAAATATCAAAAGCGTTAAATGGAGAATTTGATTTTAATGTTATAAAATATTTAACTAAACAAGTAGGTAAAGCTTTAAAAAATGGTGGAATAGATACAGAAAAAATAAGAGCTTTACTTGTGGAAAACATTGATGAACAAAGAGTTAGATCTTCAAATATAGAGTTTGGTTTAGTTACAATTTGTCTGTCGGAAAAGCAGGCAGAAGAACTTTTTATAGAAGATATCCCTGAGGGTATGCTTGTAGATTATATAATGGCAAGCGCAAGTCTACCAGTCTTTAAATCTATGAAAATAGGTGAAAAGCAATATTTAGACGGTGGAATGTATGATAATTGCCCTGTGCATATGTTGGAGAAAAAAGGATATAAAAATGTTATCGCAATTAGGACGTATAAAAAAATGCGAATAAGAGACTATAAAAATATAGTTAAGCGTGGAAATGTTAAAATACAGATGATATCACCTATAGATATGCTTCCAAATATATTAAATTTTGATAGAAAAACTTTGGATAAAACGCTAAATCTTGGATATTATGATGCATTAAAGTCTATAGAAAATCTAGATGGATACAGATATTATGTGAAATGCGAAGATGAGAAAGAATTTTTTAAAAGAATAGTTACAATAAATCCTAAGCAAATAGAAAAAATGGCTAAACTTTTAAATATAGAGTTGATTGTAAATAGTAATATTACAAAAACAATGTTTGAAAAGATATTACCATTTCTTGTGTCTAAGACAAAATTAAAATTTGCGGGGACATACAAAGAATCAGTTTATGCAATAGTAGAACAGGTGGCTCTTGTGGCGGGTGTAAAAAGATTTAGGGTTTATGAGAGTTTTGATGAGTTATTGGGTGAAGTGAAAAAAGTCGTGGTATATAAAGATAAGTCTAAAATAGATGAGGCGCTTTGCAGGTTTGTAAAAGGGCTAGCTTTATAAAAAAAGTTGAGTGGGGGATTCTTGTAAACAAGAACGCCCCACATGCTTTTTTTATTGTCGGATTTTGCGACC
>JAVXNL010000063.1:0-5678 GCA_036645795.1 Clostridia bacterium | reverse complement strand
ATTCTTGTAAACAAGAACGCCCCACATGCTTTTTTTATTGTCGGATTTTGCGACCGAATTTAGTTGACAACTAAGGAAATGTGCCGTATAATATGTATTACTGCGAGGTACGCAGGTTAAGCCTACTAAATTAGCCCGTCAAAAAAGCCTTACGTAGGAAATCTTTTGAGATGTTGCCGCAAAGCTAGCCCAAACGGCCTAAATACATTTAGTAATTAAAAATTAGTTATGGTATGAAATCTTCATACAAAATCCAAAGATTAAAATAGAATATTTAATATGACTTTTTTAAAAATATGTTAAAAGAGATACGTTTGCTATGTGTAAATTTTGGTAGAAGAATATATTTTAAATTTAAGACTCAGCCCAACCATAAAAAAGTACGAGGGTACAAAAGTGCGAAATATCAATGAAACTTAAGGTTTTAGTGAATGCACTTTTGTACCCTCTAGCCTTTTTTATAAAGCTAGCCCTTGACATTTATCTGATTTAGATGTATAATGGTCAGAGAAAGTCAAACGTTAAAAATACTCATAATAATAAAGTGAAATATAACTAGGAGGTGCTTTAGTGAAATTATCTGATATAATAGAACAGTATATACAACAAGTTTTTGCAGAAGAAAATACGGTAGAACTAAAAAGAAGTGAACTTGCAACAATGTTTAATTGTGTTCCATCACAAATTAATTATGTTATTTCTACAAGATTTATACCAGAACTCGGATTTTATGTAGAAAGTAGAAGAGGTGGAGGTGGGTATATAAAAATTAGCAGAATTGATTTGTCTAAAACAGATTATCTTTATGATATTCTTGACAAGATAGATGATAAATTGTCACAAAGTGTCGTAGATATTTACTTAAAAGACTTTATAAGATATAATATGCTAGATGAAAAAGCAGCTAATTTAATAAGAGTTGCGCTTTCAGATAAAAGTTTAATAAGGGTTGATAAACAAAAACGTGATAGAGTAAGAGCAGATATTTTTAAATGTTTGATTGTAAATTTAGATTAAAAAAGGAGAGTGATTTTTATGAAATGTCAAAAGTGTTTACATCGTGAAGCTACAGTAAGATACTCTGAAAATATAAATGGTAAAAGTCAAGAAGCACATCTTTGTTATGAGTGTGCAAAAAAGATGGGTATTGCAGATTTTTCTGATTTTTTATCACCAATATTTATAAATATGCCTGAGTTTTTTGGAGAACAAGTATTAGAATGTAGTGTTTGTGGAAATAGTTTTGAAGATTATGCAAATACAGGACTATTTGGTTGTTCTAGTTGTTATGATGTTTTCGAAAGCAATTTAGATGAATTGTTTTTAAAAATGCATGGCAAAAATAGGCATGTAGGTACAAGAAGAAAGAGATTAGCAGAAAACAAGAAAGTTGAAACAAAGAAAATAACTAAAGAAGAGCAATTAGCAGAACTTAAAAATAAATTAAAAGAATTAATTGAACAAGAAAAATATGAAGATGCTGCACTTATAAGAGATAAAATCAAAAAAATAGAAGGGAAAAAATAAAATATATAAAAGGGGGAGTGTTTTATGTGGTTTAGACAAGTATCTAAAGACTCAGATGTTGTGGTATCTTCAAGGGTAAGATTTGCAAGGAATCTAGAGGGGTATAAATTCCCACACATGAATAATTCAAAAGAATCTGAGGAAATAATACTAAAAATAGAAGAGGCAATTAAAAATTTAGAGGGTTATAAATTGTTTAAAATGAAAGATATTGATAGAATTACGACATATAGTTTAGTTGAGCAGCACCTTATTTCTAAAGAATTTATAGAAGGTCTTACTACAGCTCTTGTATTAAGTGAAGATAATAGTTTGGTTATGATGATAAACGAAGAAGATCATTTAAGAATACAGGCTTTTGAAAGCGGCTTTAATTTAGACTTAGCTTATAGCAAGCTTTGTGATTTTACAGATAAATTAGAACAAAATATTAAATTTTCGGAAAATGAAAAATATGGCTATCTTACAGCAAGTCCAAATAATATTGGAAGTGGTATGAGGGTATCTGTAATGTTACATTTACCAGCACTTAAAAAAATAGGTATTTTATCTAAGATATTTGAACAAGCAACAAGTATAGGTATTTCTGTAAGAGGTATTTATGGAGAAAATACTTCAAGTATAGGTTCGATGTATCAAATATCAAACAGAAAAACACTAGGAGTAAGTGATGAAGATATACTATCTAGTGTAAAGCTTGTTGTGACTACTTTAATAGAACAAGAAAGAAAAGCAAGGCAATTACTCAAAAAGAAAAGCTTAGAATTTGAAGATGAGATATATAGGGCATATGGAATAATTAAAAATGCGAGAATTATATCTGATGAAGAGGCTTTAAGGCTTTTATCAAAAGTAAGACTTGGAGTATCTTTAGACATGATTAAAGATACAACTCTCCAAAAGATACAAAGTTTAATTATAGATACGCAAACAAACACATTAAAATCTGTCTTAAAAACAGATTTTATGAAAGAAGAAGAAAATATAAAAAGAGGAGAGTATATAAGAAAGGAGTTGAAATAAATGTATGAATTTACAGGCAGAGCACAAAAAGTTTTAGATATTGCTACCAAATTTTCAAAAGAACATAACTATTCTTTTATAGGAACAGAACATATATTATATGGATTAATAGCTGAAGGAGAAGGACTTGCAAGCAAAATACTTGTTAATCAAGGATTGTCTTACGAGTATGTAGAGCAAGAAATAATAAATATAGACGGTATTATGAATACTGTTCAAGGAAAAATGGATTTTACACCAAGAGCTAAAAGAATAATTGAAAATAGTGCAAGAGAATCTAAACGAATGGGGCAAAATTATGTGGGGACAGAACATATATTATTATCTCTTATGAGAGAAATTGATAGTGTTGCGGTTAGAATATTAATTGATGCTAATATAGATCCACAAAGAATATTTGCAGACTTACTTAGACTTTTAAGTGAAGATTCACCATTAAATAATTTTTCTGAAGAAAATAGTGAAAAAAGTGGAGCAACAAATACACCTACTTTGAATCAGTATGGTAAGGATTTAACAGCGTTTGCAAAAGAAAATAAATTGGATCCTGTAATAGGTAGAAATGAAGAAATACAAAGAATTTTAGAAATACTTAGTAGGAGAACAAAAAACAATCCTGTTTTAATTGGTGAACCAGGTGTTGGAAAAACAGCTGTTGTGGAAGGGTTAGCTCAAATGATAGTAAATGCAGAAGTTCCAGAAATTTTAAAAGATAAAAGAGTTGTAACATTAGATATATCATCGATGATTGCAGGAGCAAAATATAGAGGTGATTTTGAAGAAAGACTAAAAAAGTCTTTGCAAGAAATAAAAAAGCAAGGAAATGTAATATTGTTTATAGATGAGATGCATACAATAATTGGAGCTGGTTCAGCAGAAGGTGCGATGGATGCTGCAAATATTTTAAAACCTCTTTTATCTAGAGGTGAAGTACAAGTAATAGGCGCAACAACACTAAACGAATATAGAAAATATATAGAAAAAGATAGTGCCTTGGAAAGGAGATTTCAAAGTGTTTTAATTGATGAACCAAGTACAGAAGATACTGTGTTAATATTAAAAGGGCTAAAAGATAAATATGAAGCTCACCATAAAGTAAAAATATCTGACGAGGCAATTAAAGAGGCTGTTATTTTATCTGAGAGATATATACCGGATAGGTTTTTACCTGATAAAGCAATAGATTTAATTGATGAAGCGTGTTCTAAAGTAAAGCTTAGGACAGTGACTATTCCTGATTGTGTAATAAAACTTGAAAAAAAGCAAGAAAAACTTTATAAAGAAAAAGAAGAAGCTATCATGTGTCAGTCTTTTGAAAAAGCTGCAAGCTTGAGAGATGAAGAAAAAGAAGTAAAAGAAGAAATAAAAAAAGCTAGAGAAAAATGGAAAAAAGAAGAAATAAAAAAAGAAGCCTCTATTACAGTACAAGATATTTGTGATGTGGTTTCAAATTGGACTAAAATTCCTGTTAGTAAGTTAACAGAAACAGAAACAGAAAAATTAAGAAATTTAGATAAAACATTAAAACAAAGAGTTATTGGACAAGATGAAGCTGTGGAATCTTTAGCAAGAGCTATAAAAAGAGCAAGAGTTGGATTGAAAGATGAAAAGCGCCCGATAGGTTCATTTATGTTACTTGGACCAACTGGAGTTGGAAAAACTGAACTTACTAAAGCTTTAGCACAAAATTTATTTGGCAATGAAAATGCTATGATACGTTTAGACATGTCAGAGTATATGGAACCACATAGTGTTTCTAAACTTATTGGTTCACCACCAGGATATGTAGGATATGATGACGGAGGACAACTAACACAACAAGTTAGACGTAAGCCATATAGTATAATTTTATTTGATGAGATAGAAAAAGCTCATCCAGATGTATTTAATATATTACTTCAAATATTAGAAGATGGTAGACTTACTGATTCAAATGGAAGAGTTGTAAATTTTAAAAATTCTGTTATAATCATGACATCTAATGCGGGCGCTAGAAATATAGTAGAACATAAATCTATGGGGTTTGTTAATAAAGAAAATAGTAAAGAAGATTATGAGAAAACCAAAGAAGAAGTTATGTCTGAATTAAAAAAGATATTTAGACCAGAATTTTTAAATAGATTAGATGAAATAATTGTATTTAATAAACTTTCACAAGAAAGTGTTGAGGAAATAACTAAACTTATGCTTAAAGAATTTGAGCAAAGAATTAAAGTAAGGAATATGAAAGTTAAGATAACTGAAGATGTTATTAAAAATATTTCAAAAACCGGGTTTGATCCTGTTTATGGAGCAAGACCGTTAAGACGTTCTATTCAAAGCAAAATAGAAGATAAATTCGCAGAGGCTATACTTGATGGTAGTATAAAAGATGGCGATAAAGTTAAAGTGGATTTGAAAGACGAAAAGATAGTGATATCTAAAATATAATGGTACTAGTGGTGTATTAAATTGATACATCACTAGCGTATTTGTTAAAATTGTGTAAAAATCACTCTTTATTATTGAATAAAATTTGATTTTGTGGTATATATTATATATAGTTTAAGGAGGAGTAAATATGGAGTTTATGAAAAAAGTAGAGGAAATCTCTAAAAAAGTAGGAAAAACTGCTACTGATACATATAATACTGTTGCAGATAAATCAGGAAAATTAATTGAGGAAACTAAACTCAAATTTAATGTAAATGATAAAGAATTGGAAATTGATGAAATATATCAAATCATGGGAAAAACAGTTTATGATGCATATAAAGCTGGAGATGATGTTGGCAAAGTTTTTACCAAAGAATGTAAAAAGGTTGATAAGGAATTAAAAGAGATTAATGAAATGAAAAAGAAAATCTTATATAATAAAGATTTAAGAGAATGCTTTAATTGTGGTGAAATAATAGCTGTAAATAGTACTTTTTGTCAAAATTGTGGAGAAAAACAAAAGCCAGTTAAAATAAAAGAAGAAGTTAAGGAAGAAAAAGTAAAAGAAGAGAAAGAACATATTGAAAAAGTATGTCCGCAGTGTGGATTTGTATGTGAAACTGCTGCTAAATTTTGTCCAAAATGTGGATATAAATTTGATAAATAATAATAAATGTATAAATAGTATAGGGTTTAGACTTATACTATTTTTT
>JAVXNL010000062.1:0-5880 GCA_036645795.1 Clostridia bacterium | reverse complement strand
GATCTTATGTATTTTGTCCGTATACGTTAGTAAAAGATCACAGGACAGATCTTGAAATTGGAAATGTCCAAGCTGTTATGGATGGGAAAATAGATGACTTTATATTTGAATATTTGAAATATAGAAAGAAACATGCTATAATATAATAAAAATAAAAATAATGGGGGGTAAGACTATGTCTCTTTGTAAAAAAACATCAACTGATGTTCAAAGAAAAATAATTTTTGATTTAGATGGCACATTTTCATCTAGTTTTAAATGTATAGATAACATTATTATTTCTAGGTGGCTATTTGAAAAAGAGCGGGCAAGTGTAAAAGTATTAGATAGAATATTATGGCATTTTAACAATTTAGATATCTTTCCAAATACAACGCGTATGCTTGTATTACGATTAAAATTATATACTTTTCTTAATGGACAAACAAATTACAAAGAAGTAATGGCTCGATATAAAAAGCAGTATGTTATGCTTACACAAATTTGTTGTGATAAAAATCTAGAAATTATTGAAACGTTAAAAAATGATTATAACTATGACATTATAGTATTATCAAATAATGCGTTTGCCTTAGATATAAAAATACCAAATGTTGAGATATACAGTGTACGTAGTAAAAGAAAATTTTTGAGCGTGATATCTGAAATGTTTCAAATTGATTTTTTTGTAGGGAATAATTTTTTAGATGATATAATGTCTGCAAGACATGCAGGAGTTAAATCTATATATATGGGAAAAAGTAAACTTGTATATATTTTTTTAAAAGGAATGCGGAAATCTTATACAGCAAATGATCTATATGAGGTTTTAGAAATTATAAAAAAAGTATAAAAAAGAAGTGTAAAGTTTAAAATACTTTACACTTCTTTTAAAATCAATTAAATGTATTAGTTAAAAATAAATACTAAGCGAAAAACGCAAAGAAAGATAATACACGCTGTATAACGCTTTCTTTTTTATTATAAATAGTTGGCATATTAGTGTCATGTAAATTAAATATTGTATAGGGTTCTGACATACCGATTTTTTCACTTGTTATTTTATCATTTACTTCTTTTATCTCAATAATACTAAAAGTATCATCATGCATTACAATAACTAAGGTTAAAGTATCAATAGATGTTATAAACATGTTTTCAATACGAATCTGGTTAAACTCAGAGTATTTATTGTGAATATTTGTAAATATTTTTTCTATTGTATGTATATCACTGTTAGTAGTAGGATTATTTAAAAGATATCCTAGGTTATCTAAATGAATAGACTTTGTATTTCTCTTAAGTGATTTTGTAGGCATATTTAGTGAGTTTACAAGAACTAATTGCATAAATATATTATCTACAGACAAAGCCATTAATGCTGTATGTTCTGGTAGATTTAGATTTTGAAGTTTATTAAATACCATAGTTTTGTATATTTTTATATACTTATCACTAGATAATATCTCATTTACAATACTATATTTCATCTTTTCAATTAAATTAGAAGCGGTATTTTCAAAGGTATTGAGTAATTTATGAGATATTGTTTTGTATATTGCATCATCTATTATGTCACTTTTTAATATAAGCATATTATTTAATTCTTTTAAGCGTATAGCATAAGATATATTGGAAAACTTTAACTCAGAGGAGATAAGAACATCTACTAATATATTTTGAACTTTAGATATTTTTTCCATTATTTCTTCTTCTAGTTTATTTATTTCTTCAGAAAGGCTTGTTTCTTCATTAAATTCATCATCATTTTCTACATCGTTTTTTGATATAAGAGAAGATAGAGCATTTTGTATTGCAAGTTTTATTTTATTTTGTTCTACTTTTAAGTCATCTACATTATCATTTAGTATGTTTTTCTTTATGTTTAAATAGTTTTTATTAAGTAGCCTATTTAAATATAGTAGCTTATTACAATTTGAATATCTCCTACTAATATAGTCAAGTAAGTCTAATAATTCATCATATTTTTCAAACTTGTTTTTATGAAAAAACTTTAAAAGATATTTCTTAGGTGATAAGAAAAGATTAGAATATAATCCTTCTTCATCTGTATTAAAAATATAACAAATTTGACTTAATAATCTTCCTTCTAAGAAATATATATCATTATCACTTGTTATTTTATTACCTAAAAAATCATTTTCGTAAGTCCTATATGTTGGAACAATACTTAAAGTAGTTGGAATAGTGTAGAGTAGTCTACAAACTAAATTTGAAATAATAGCTCTATTTATCCCAAAGTTTTTGTGCTTTATTTTATAATCTGATTTTGATAAACATGTACTAGAATATCCAACTGTGTAGCTGTCTTTTGAAATTTCATTTGTAGTAATTATATATATTATTCTTAAATAAACCGATTCTATATTTTTTAGATCTTTTATATATAGTTCTTTTTTTACAGCATCATAATATCCTGTTTTGTAATCTAAAGATATATCGGTTCCAAGTAAAATAGTATCTACATTGTTATATAGCTTTTTTTCTAATTTGCTTATTTGACGTCTATTTATATAGCCAAATTCAAATAGTTTATCAAATACTTGTTTAGCTATATCAAAAAATCTATCATCAACATCACATTTTTCTTTTAGTTTATCTAAATAATTCATATTTTTTTCCTCCGTAATATAGATATAATAATCTATACTAATTTTATAACAAAAACAAAAAATATACAAGTTATTTTTTGTTTTTGTTATAAAAAATGCAAAAAAGTGGTAAACAGTAATAAAAAGTGTAAAATAAAAAAGAACACACTTGATTAGTGTGTTCTTTATAAAATCATCTAAAAAGGAGTCCCATCGGAGTATACCGTATATAGGTATATCCTTTTTTGGATACTTCTTCGATATTTTCTTTACAAGAAGATATATTTAAAATTTCTATAATTGAAAAATCCGTTCCTTTAGGAATTTCTTTTTCATCTAAGACAAAAGATACTTTGTCTTTTAAAGAAATTATAAATCCTTTAAAGCCAACTTCCTTGCCATCTATCATTGCAAAGAATGGCTTATAAGCCTTAGAATTTTTATCAGTTATAATATTTGTTTCAATATTATAACTTACAAATTCTATACCATCAAAGGATGTTTCTTTGGTAAGAACAGAACAACCTGTTCTTACTATTTCTTGATCTTTTTGTGAGTCTATAATATCTATAATATGAGCATTATGTATTGCATCCTTAAGCTCTGTAATCCTTGCAATAAGTGGTCCAATTTCTACTGCAAGAACCGTTAATTTATCAGTACTTAAAGTCCCACAAGCAGATGGGTCATCTGAGTGGTATGGTCCACACTCAAAGTTATTAGCTTTGGTTTTTACCGTTGCTAATCTTTCCTCTAGAGTAACAACTTCTTCACAAAGCTCATCATATGACCTTTGTGTCATTATAAAGCATTTGCGATTTGCTTTTTCTTCCTTTAATTTGTTTAATTCAATTTGAATTAAACGAATTTCTTCAAGAAATTTTTCTTCGTTCTTATTGGATATGCTTTTAGAATACCTTTTCTGCAATTTTGCAAGAATTGCTTGAATTGTTGCGATTCTTTCGGACAGTTCTTCCATTGTTACTTCTTCCATTGCTGCTTTTGATTTCATTTTTTTCTCCTTTGTTTTTTTATTCGCTTTTTCCAATACTCTATTAAAATAGAGCGCCTATGTGATACTAATACGTATCACTATATATAATAATATATTTAAATATTTTAACACATATGTAAAGTAAAATCAATAGATATGTTGGAAATTATACTAAAAACTAGTAAACAGTAACATGAAATGTGATATTGTTGAGCATAAAAATAATATAGATTTGAAAGAATGAAAACTTGTAAGGGTGTCTAACATAATATGTTAGACACCCTTACTCTTTATTTTTGATTTTATTATTTTAATTCAATTATTTCATTATCTTCAATTCGTAATTGTTGAACTGGAAATACTCTTTTTTCTTTTGGTATAAAACCTCTTACTTCAACTCCTGGTAAAATCCATGTATATGGGCCAATAAAAGATCCTGGTAGAGTAGTAGAGTTTGCACCAAGTCGTGTGTTATCCCCTATAATAGCACCAAAGAAATCAGTACCTACATCAAACTTTTTTTCTTGTATTTTTACTAATATATTGCTTTGATCAAATCTTCTATTAGCAAGTATTGTTCCACTACCAACTCTAGTAGATTTTCCTATTATACTATCTCCTATAAAGGTAAAGCTTTGAACTTTTGCACCATTTTGTACAATGCTATGTTTTACTTCACAAGAGTGTCCTATAACACAGTTATCGCCAATTATGCATCCAGGTCTAATTAATGCACCAGACTGAATTGTACAATGATTACCTATAACTACAGGTCCCTCAATTGATACGTTAGCACCAATTTTAGTATCTTTTCCTATAGAGTAATTACCAGTAATTGATACAAACTCGCCGGTATTTGCTAAGTTTTGTTGTACATTTTGTCTTGTTACTAAGTTTTCCAATACAGTGTTGATGTTTTTTAGTGCTTCCCATGGATATGTAGCACCATCAAAAACTTCTTTAAATTTAAAGTCATAAATATTGCTAAAATAATATTTTAATTCGAATTCTTCCAAAAATAACGCCTCCTTAAAACTAATCGTTTTTTATTTCTACAAAACTATCAATAATCTGATCATCTTTTATATATGAATTACAATTTAGGTATGAAAACGGGCCTATTTTACAATTATTTCCTACGGAACTGTTTATTACTTTACTAGTCTCTATTACTACATTTTTTCCGATATTTGAAGATATAATATGACAAGCTGGTCCAATTATACAGTTTTGTCCTATAATTGTATCTCCTTGCAGGTTTGTTCCAGGATATATAATTGTGTCTTTTCCGATTTCTACATCAAGGCTTATATATGTGTTTTCAGGAGCAATTAAGGTAACTCCATTTCCCATATGTTTTTTTCTAGTTTTGTCCAAAAGTGTTTTTGTAACAATTGCTAATTCTTCGCGAGAATTTATTCCTTGAAATTCAGTTATATCTGGTATGACAAAAGCACCAAAATGGTGACCTTCAGCTATTATATGATAGGGTAGGTCTGTAATATAATATTCTTTTTGGGCATTGTTATTATCTAGTTTTTTTAACGCTTTTTTAAGCAATGATCCTTTGAAACAATATACT
This sequence comes from Clostridia bacterium, assembly GCA_036645795.1. Taxonomy (GTDB): domain Bacteria; phylum Bacillota; class Clostridia; order TANB77; family CAG-465; genus CAG-465. The sequence goes on along the minus strand of JAVXNL010000062.1, from coordinate 713 downwards.
CCAATATTTACTTCTCTTACTTTTTCTTCTTGCTCATTACAATCCTTTTTTTCTACTATTTTTATTAAGTTACCATTTTCGTCACGTATTATTCTACCAAGTGATCCAGGTTTATCAACAATTCCAGATAATACAGCACCACCATAGTTTCCTTGTTCAAAAAAAGATATTAAAGATTTTATAGTATATGAAGATATAAGTGGTTGATCTCCATTAATTACAAGTACAGTATCATCATCTTTTATATATTCATTTGCTTGTAATACAGCATGACCTGTTCCTAATTGTTCTTTTTGCATACAAAAAGTAACACAGTCCCTTTTTACATGCTCAATTACTTGTTCAGATTTGTGCCCAACTACCATACAAATTTCTGAAAAACCAGCATCTTCACATGCATTACATACATAGTCAACGATACATCTATCATATATTTTATGAAGAACTTTTGGTAGTTGTGAGTGCATTCTCGTTCCTTTTCCTCCTGCAAGTATAACTGCTTTTAAATTAGACATTAAAAATCATCTCCTTAAAAAATTATATGTCTTTTAATATGCATAATATATGCAATTTTGTTTTTAAATAGTTTACAGTCATATTTTAGCATATTAGTTGTAATTTGTAAATAGATATGTGCAAGAAAAAAATACGTATTAAAATTAATACGTACTTTTTTAGAGTGTAGTTTAAGTATCAAAAAATCAAATATTTTC
>JAVXNL010000061.1:0-5904 GCA_036645795.1 Clostridia bacterium | reverse complement strand
AAAAACAACCCAATAAAAAATGCAAACAAAGCAAGTTTTCAGCAAGATTTAGACAGTTTTAAAAGCGATTTAGATCTAACACATTCACAAAAAATAGCAGGTACTGTTGGAGAGTATGATATATCAGGAGAAAATGTAAATGTTGGCGACGAAGTAGAAATGAAAAAAATGATACCCTCTATTAGTTCAAAATATGCTAAGATACTTGGAATAGAGCAAGGAAAACTTGTTGTATCAAAAAGTGTTTCAAAAGAGCAATTAGAGTGGTCAAAAGAGATTCAAGTAAATCCGGAAATCTTTGTAGTAGGAAAAGATGGAGCGAATATACCAGTATTTCCAACAGCTAATGGAAAGCCAAATACAGATGTAAAAGCAGTAAAATGGAATGGGGTAGTTGAGCAAACATATACAACAATGCCTACCGATGAGTGGTATAAATATGAAGCTCAATCTACTACAACACAAAATGGTGGAACTAGTAAATGGGCAAATATGCAAACAAAAGATGGTTCATATTTTGTTTGGATACCACGATATGCATACAAAATAACTAGTGGATGGCATACATCTACGGCAGGAACAATAGATGTTAAACTTATGAAAGGGGCATCCGACACGGAGTGTAGTGATGGTAGCAAACTACCATCAGATTACAAAATACATGATGCGTTTACTTTTGATGGAAAATCAGTGCCAGGAATTTGGGTAGCAAAATATGAAGCTTCAAATTCATTTGATAAAGTAAAAGTAGTACCAAATGTAACAAGTTGGAGAAATATAACGCATAAAAATATATTTGATAAATGTATATCTATGCAAACAGATAAAGAAACATATGGCTGGGAAATAAATAATGCTCATATGATGAAAAGTAATGAATGGGGATGTGTTGCATATTTTACACATAGTCAATATGGAAGAAATGGAACTGAGGTAACAATAAATAATAATTCTGCATATATAACAGGAATAGCAGGAGATAGTATATCAGCTATTGAAAATACATCAACAACAAATTCATATAATACAGATAAAGGAAAACTTGCATCAACTACAGGAAACATATATGGAATATATGATATGAGTGGTGGCGCTTGGGAATATATATCTGGAAATTTAAAAGGATATCCTGGCATGTATAGTTGGACAAATGAACTAATAGATGCAAACGCAAAGTATTTTAATATGTATATACCAAGCGAAAATCCAGAAAATTTAAAGGATAATTACGAAGCAAATAAAGATTTAAGTGTTGCAAGAGGAGATGCAATATGTGATACATCATCTAGTGGTGATGATAACACCTCATGGTTTGAAGATTATTCTTATTTTTTAGATTCTAAAGCATCTTTATCACTTTATGGTGGCAGTTATGCAAGTAGAATTAGTGCGGGTATGTTTACTTTTGGAAATCGTAATGGTGAATCTAGTACTTATTTTTCTTTTAGGCCAGTTATTTTTTAAACCAATTTAGCAGCTGTGTGATTTCAAAAGGGATATTTTGAAATCACTTTTTTGCTCTATAAATAAATATAGTGTATATTTTAATAAATATTGTAATTATTTGCTTTTAGGAGTATAATAAATATATATCGTTAGGAGTGGTATATATGAGTGATATAAAAAATACAGAAAATATAGAGGGGTTTGAAGATATAAGAATAGTAGATAATTTTTATCAAACATCTAGTTATTTTCCGATGCCTACTACATTGATAGGGTCATTAAATGAAAACGGAAAAACTAATTTAGGAGCATATTCTTTATGTTTTCCATATTATATTGCTGGAAAAGAATATTATGCAATGTTACTTTGTTGTAGAAATAGTTCTAATACAGCAAAAAATATACTTCAAAATCGGAAAATGTAGCATTAATTTTTTACCGGATGATAAAAAATATTTTACTGAGACTGTAAGACTGGGGTATCCTGGTGAAACATCAGAAGAAAAGATGAAAGACTGTAAATTTACATTAGTAGAAGGTATAAGAAAAAGAAAAAATATAACCCAAGAGTTAAATGGAATTTACCCTAAAATAGTAAAAGAGTCATTTCAAGTTTTTGAATGTACATGGATAAAGACTCTAGACAATGCTCAAGCAGATGTTGTACAAGACGAATATTTACCACCATATCATAATTTTAATGGAATAACAAGCCAGCATGGTGCTCATTTTATATTAAGAATAGATAATATACTTATGAAAAGCAAATATAAAAATAATATAATAGGCGGTGTAAAAGGGGAATTTTTTCCTAAAGTTCCTGTGGATTATGGGTATAGAGATAATAAAAACTTCTGGTATACTCGCTTTAGGAAACCAATAGCTGAGCCAATACCATCGGACAAAGGTATAAGTCTAGATACTGTAAAATATGCGGCACAAAGAATAGATGCTGAAATAAAATTTACAGATGAGGCTTGTTTAAAGCTTGTAAAGGTGCCAAGAGTTTTTCTAAACACAGTTTTAAAAGGTTGTGTAAGTTTTGCAAAAGAAAATAATATACAAATTATAACGGAAAAAGAAATGGATATAATTAATGATAAGCGAAGTAGAGAGAAAAAATAAAAAAGTTAATTATAATATAATCAAATAGTAAATATATAGGAAGGAGTGTTTATGGCAAAATTATATTTTAGATATGGAACGATGGGAGCTCGGAAAAACGATAGATTTATTAAAAGTCGCGTATAACTATGAAGAAAGTGGAAAACATCCTTTTTTACTCACAGCTAAAATAGATACAAGATGTAAAGAAGGTAAAATAAGTACAAGAATTGGACTAAAAAGGGATGCTACAATTTTTGATGATACAAGTAATATTTACAATATAGTATCAGACTTAGAAATATTACCTGATTGTATATTAATAGATGAAGCACAGTTTTTAAGTAAAAAGCATGTAGAACAGCTTAGTGATATAGTAGATTATTTGAATGTCCCAGTAATATGTTATGGACTTAGATGTGATTTTAGACAAGAATTTTTCATCGGCTCAAAACATCTTTTAGAGATTGCAGATAAAATAGAGGAAATAAAAACCATATGTAAATGTGGTAGAAAAGCTACAGCAAATATGAGAATAGTAAATGGAGAAGTCATAACTAATGGAGAAAAAGTAATGATTGGTGGTAATGAGTCATATGTGGCTTTATGTAGAAAGTGTTATAAAAAAGCAGTAAAAGACGGCTATTTAGTAAAATAAATAAAACTTAAAAAGAGTTTTAAATACAAAAAAACAAGGCATATTCTAATTTTTTTAGAATATGCCTTGTTAAAAAATGGTACTTTTTATATTCCAATTAATTGAAGTATAATACCTGCAGCTACACCGATAATATAAACCCCTACAAGTATTTTTAGGTTTTCTTTCAAGTTATTATTCACTTTAAATAGTACTGCCATACCAATACCTGCACCTGTACAAAGACCAGCTATAACAGAAGCAAAACTAATACTTCCTTCAAGGAATAGCTGAGTGAGTAAGACGGATGCTGCACAATTAGGTATAAGACCTATAAGTCCTGCAATTACTGGCTGGAATATACTTCCAGAAAGTAATAGGGTAGATAATCTATCTTGACCAATGAATGCAATAATACAGTTCAGGATAAATGCTACTATAAGTATAAATACAAATATATTAAAAGTGTGTTTTAAAGCTGGTTTTAATATACCTTCTTCTGTATCGCAGTGACAATTGGAATGTTTACACATATCTTTTAGGTGTTTATTACTATCTTGTAAAATTTCTTTTTTTGTATGTTTTTTTCTAATAAAGAAATCTATTAAAACACCAACAATAACAGCTATTATTACTTTAATTAAAATGATTTTTAAAAGCGTTGGCCAGTTGCCAGGACTAGAAAGTAAAACGGGTATTGCTTCATCTGAGGTTGAAACAAATACTGCAATAAGTGTTCCTATTGTTATAACTCGCCCAGCATATAGATTTGCTGCTGTTACTGAAAATCCGCATTGTGGAAAACATCCAAGAAGTGAACCTACTACAGCTCCAAATTTGCCTGATTTAGAAAGTGCATTGTTAATTTTTTCTGATGATTTGTGTTCGATAAACTCTATAATTAAATATGATATAAATAAAAATGGTAACATTTTTAAAGAATCAATTAAAGTATCCAAAATAATTTCTAACATAATTCCTCCACACAACTTAATGCTCATATAATTATACTATATTATTTATTGGAAGTCAATATTAATTTTTAAAACCTTGTGGTTTGAAAATTAATGTGTTAGTGTTTACTACTTTTGGGTTTTATTATTTGTAAAGTGTAAAGTGTAGAGTTACAAGAATTATAGATTTCATAATTTGAAATTATTGCTATACACTATAACTTCTTTGGTGTAGCAGATATATCAACTATTGTTAATATTAACAATCAAAAGTATTAAATAGTAACAAAATTTAAATAGCGCAATATGCAGATATAATTACAATATATATTTTTTAAAAATTAATGTTAGCAAGTTATTGACAGAATTTTAAATTTAGTGTAAAATATGAAATATAAGAGAGGATTATAATTTAGGGGTGATATAATGGAGTGGAGTGTTTTAGAAAAATATAGAGAGAATGGATATATTAATATTGATAAATTCTTAGAAGATAATAAAGATATAGCTGATACTATTTTTAGAGAAGTTAGAGGAAGTGAAAATAGGGAAAAAGACTGGATTACAATAGGAGATGTGGATATATTACTTAGAACAGAAAATCTAATAGATGAAGAAGTATATAATACGTCTTTTGCAGAGCTTTTAACAGAAGAAGTTGCAAAACAAGTAGGAATAGAGGCAGCACATTATGATCTAATAACGTATAAAGGAGAAAAAGGTGTATTATCACAAAGTGTATTAAAAGAAGATGAATCTTTAATAAATATGAGTACTGTTTTAACTAATTTAGGAAATTATGAAAATATAGAGGACACACTAGACTTTATAGATTTTGAAGAGGTACTCTTAGCAATAAAAAAGCTAAAAGATTGTGAAGAGTGTATAACAAAGGAAGATATGTTAAAAATGCAAGAAGATTTTTGTAAAATAGTAGTGTTTGATATATTTTCTATGAATACAGATAGAAATGGTCAAAATTTTTCTATAATTAGTAGTAAAGACTCTTATAGAATTGCTCCAATATATGATAATGAGCATTCGTTTGGCGGAGGGCTGGATAAAGAAACTATAGAAAGGATAAATAGTGATAACGTTGAAGCAAAAAAAATAAGTGAACTTCTTTTGCCAGTTTTAGAAGCCTCAGGCGAGTGTACAATGGATATAACCCAAAATTGGAAAGATTATTCTCCTAGGGAAGATGAAAAATACAATATTCCATTTAATTGGCAAACATTAATCTTCGCTATAGGGGAGGATCTAGAGAATGAAAACGTATCTGATTTTTTCATCAACTGCTTTAAAAATATAAATATATCAAAAGCTTTTAGCGCTGTAGAAGAAAGAATCGGAATAAAGATACCTCCCGAGTATAAAGAGAGTGTAGAAAAAATATACAACGAAAGAAAAAAGTATATTAATGACGCATTAATTTTAGAAGAGTTAGAAGAGGAGATAGAAGAAATATGAAAATAGAGATTTGTTGGAAAGAAAAAACTATAGTAACAATAACTAGATTAGAAGGTATATATGTATATTCTTTAAATAAAGAAAATTTTACTAGTGCTAGAAAAAAAGGAATGCCTATTATTGAAATTTTAAGCATTAAACTAGTATCAAAAAAACTTCCTAAATTTATTGAAGAAAGAATACCTAGTAAAGAAATAAGAAATAAGGAATTAGTAAATATTTCAAATGACGAAGGTGAAAATATCTTGAATTATATTAAAGCGACTAAGTGTATATTAAAAACAGATGAATTTA
>JAVXNL010000060.1:0-6113 GCA_036645795.1 Clostridia bacterium | reverse complement strand
TAAGCTTCATGAGTCTTGGCAACAAAAAACTGTTGATATGGGAGATATATGTATACAGTTATGTACAGGTTGTTCTACTGTTATATGGATTCCAGAAGAAATAAATAAAGAACAGTTTAGTGAATTTAAAAGCTATGTGGAAGAGGTTAAAAAGGTTGATAAATTACTAGAATCAAATGGTGAGGAAACATTAGAGTTTATTTGTAATCTAGAAGAATCTAAGGATATTGATGAAATACTTGAATTAGCAAAACAACGAGTAGTAGATGTCTTAAAAAAGCAAAAAGATGAAAACATTATTGTTGAAAATACAAATAGAATAGGAAATAATATATTCGATATTTCTAATTTAGATTTAGAAAACATAGCAGCAGATGGAAAAAACGTTAGAATAGAATCAGATGAGTTTTTAAAAGAAAAAACGTTATTAGAAAAGTCGGAAAAAGTAGAAAAAAATTGTGAAGGAGTAAGGTAAATGGTTAGTACAAAAGATGTAATTTATAGAAAAGCATGCACAGAAGCTTGGTATATTATTTATAATATGAAACTAGAATTGTTACAAAAAATACCAAAAGAGGTAAAGACGGCTATATATAACAATAGAGATAAAGAATATATATTTACAATAGACAAAACGCTACCTATATATAAACAAGATTTATTACTTTCAACTAAAGGAATAATATCTATAATATGGAGTAATTATTTATGCTCTAAAGAAGAAAAAGAAAAGTGGATTGAGTATGATAAATTTTATATAGAAAAGCAAAATGAAATAAATAAAGGGCAAGGGGATACTAAAAAGTTATTCAAAGAATGTGAAAATAAAGAGAATAGTATAAGTATTGTAGAGGATAGCAAAAAAGATAAACAAAATATATTTAAAAAAATCATGGATTATATAAAAAAGCACATTAATCACTAAGAATTAATGTGCTTTCTACACCCCTTTATACTTAAAATTTTGGCTTATTAAATGATATGATTTTCAAACCCTTTAATGGATAGTTTAAAAAGCACCACCGCCACCGCCGGCCTCCTCCGACCGCCTCCAGAGCCTCCTCCGAAAAATCCCCCGGAAGATGAACTTCCAAAATCACTAGAAAATCCAGAAGTATTAGAATCAACTGTTTGGGAATATGGAAATATAGTTGCACTACGTATAGATGATCTATAATGTCTATACTCGTCTATAAAAAATGATATATTGTTATCTCTTTCTACGTATTCAATTGCCGTAGCGGTTTGAATAGTATTTACATTGAATTCTTTTTCAACTTTATTTGCAATACCTAAAAGTGATGCAAAAACAAGATAGTTATTCCATAATACCAATTCAATAGGTGTTTTATCTTTAAGGGTGCTATAGTGAGTTAAATATTTTTTTAAACTTAAAATATTTAATTTATCCACTAAATATTCTTCATTAACTGTATTTATTTTTAATACTAAAGGCATTATAAAAAGATATATAATCATTAGCATCATTGGTAGAATCTTACTATATACAGAGCTAATTACAGGTGATATTAAAAATATATTTATTACAAAAAGTATAAATATTACTATAGATACTTTAAATATTTGCGAATAAATGTATTTGCCTTCAGTATTATTTTTTAATTTACTTGTTATAGTAAAATCTAAATTATCACAGCTACTAGAAAAGTCTACCACATTTTTGGGGCTTTTCTTTAAAAGTTTAAGCTTTTTATCTAAATTAATTTCAATATTATTACTACTTATTTCGTCTCTTAAAAAAATACGGCCTACTCCTGCAAACAAATAATTTAAAAGCAAGTTTTCATATTTTGAGAGCATCTCGAAATCTTTATTAGGATTTATCTTTAAAAAATAATCGTATTTTATAGCTTTTGAATTCTTCTTCTCAGCTCTCATAGTAATATATTCTTTATTTATTAGATCTAATAAAGTAGCTAAAAATAAGTTAGGGTCTTTACATTTCCCACCAATAAGTACAATATATTCACTTAAAGCTAGTTTATCTGAGGGAATAGTAGAATTTGGCTTAGTGATGGTTCTACCTTTTCTTTGTAGTCGTATAACATTACGTATTACTATTAGGGTTACTATAGCCATTGCAATATATATAATAATTGTGATAAATTTGTTGAGCAAGTATCTAAATTTATCAAAACTCATACTATTCTCGATTTTTTTAAGAAGATTCCAATCGTAATTTTGATTTATTTGTTTTGTAGCATTTGGTATACAACTATTGTTAAATATAATTCTTATATCTACAGAATTGTTAAGGTTTATTTTATTGCTAGTGAAATTTATAAAATCCATTCCAAAATATGGACTTGAAATATTAGAATAACTATGAGGATATAGCTTAACATCTTTTAATAAATTATCTGTTATGTTTTCTGATTCGAATTTTAGGTTTATATTGGCATTTTTAATAGGTACATCCCATTTGTTTGCTATAAAATTCCAATAAATTTCACCATAATCATTATATTTTACAGCAACAGAGTGCAGCGTATAATTATATTGTATATATTTATTTGTATTAGCTGGTATCTTGTAGAAGTAAGAGCTAATATTTACTTGTTTTTCATATCCATTTACAATATTTGTTTTATAGCCAATATCAGTTATATCAAGCTCTCTATAGCGGGAAAGCCAGTCGAGTTCTTCTTTTTTTTGTGCAGGAAGAACCGGTTGCATATCACTATAGCCAGTATCAGATGAATATATATTATTTAATGTCATACCAGAAGCTTGGTATCTTGAAGATGTTGGCATCATATCATCTTTTTGTCCATCAAAGCTATAATTATATAATATATCTCGGCTTAATCCTTGCATTTCTTCTATAAAGCTATACTTAATTTTTTCAATTATATGCAAATCTCCATTTTTCATAATTGTAGCATCAATTGTGTATTCGGGTATGCTATAATTTGGGGTCTTCTTAGGTTCGTTTATAGTAGTTATTCCTTTAAAGAAAATAAATATTATTAATATAAATAACAATAAAGTAATGGCATAATATATTTTTTTTAACATAGAAATATCCCTCTTTCGTAAATAACAGTATAAAAGTTATATACTCTTTAGCATATTATATAATAAATATATAAATAATTCAACTAAATATTTTATATTGTAAAAATTAATGAAATAGAAGCGTTTAGTTGGATTTAACGTCTATAGTGTAAAGGTATTGTGAGTAGTTATTAAATAGTAATATATAACATATTTTGATATTCTTGCATAGCCTTTTTTTGCTAATTTTTTCTTGTAAATAAGTCTTTTATATATTGAATTTTTTATAAAAATATGATATAAATAAAAAAATAGGAGCTTAAAGTAGCCACTAAAATAGGAGATAATAATGAATTTAAAAGTATTTGGAATAAATAAAAAATCTAATTTAAAAGAAAATAAAGTGGATTTAGAGTTAGAAAAAAAGTATATAGAATATGCACAATTAGGTCTAGAAGAGTGTATAAAGAGGCTAGATAGTAATATTGATGGATTAAGTAATGAAGAGGTAGAAATAAGACTTTATAAAAACGGAAAAAATATTGTAAATGATAAAAAGAAAAAAAACTGGTATTATTTCTTTTTCAAATCATTTTTAGATGAGTTTATTATTGTTTTAATTGCACTAGGAACGGTATCAATATTTTTAGATGATATACTCGGTGCTATAATTATATATTTGCTTGCATTTGTAAGTTCTATGATAAGATTTGTTCAAGAATTCACATCCTACAAGGCACATGAAAAACTAAAGAATATGGTACATTCAAATACGGATGTAAAAAGATTAGAAAATGAGAGCAGTATTGAGATAGATGTTGAAAACATTGTAGAAGGGGATATAATAGAGCTTGGTGCAGGATCAATTATTCCAGCGGATTTAAAAATATTAGAATCAAAAGATTTATTTGTATCACAATCTATATTTACAGGAGAGTCTGCTCCGGTAGAGAAAACGAGGGAATCTGATATAACTAGTTGCAGTAGTTTAGGACTTGAAAATATATGCTTTATGGGAACAAGTGTTATTAGTGGTTCTGCTAAGGGGATAGTTATAAAGACTGGTAAAAGCACGTATCTTGGAACAGTAGCAGAGAAGATGAGCGAGGCAAAGCCGATTACAAACTTTGAAATAGGAATAAAAAAAATAACTAATACTCTTATAAAGTATATGTTAATAGTTGTTTTAGCAGTTTTTGCAATAAATGGAATTATAAAAGGACAATTTGTTCAAGCTTTATTTTTTGCAATATCTGTAGCTGTTGGAATGACACCTGGAATGTTACCGATGATTATAAATGTAAATTTATCTAAAGGAGCGGTATTTTTAGCGAAAAAAAAGACAATAGTTAAAAATTTAAATTCGATTCAAAACTTAGGCTCAATAGATATTTTATGTACAGATAAAACAGGAACACTCACAATAGATAATGTTGTATTACAAAAGTATATGAATGTGGAGGGTAAAGAAGATATAAAGATACTTGAGTATGCGTTTTTAAATAGCTTTTTTTCTACAGGAATTAAAAACCTAATAGACAGAGCAATAATTGAATATGGAACAGCGCATAATATAAAGAAAAAACTAGCGAAATATACAAAAATAGATGAGATCCCATTTGATTATACTAGGAAAAAAATGAGTATCGTTGTAAAGTCTTCAAGCGGTACAATAAGACTTATAACAAAAGGTGCTTTAGAAGAAATATTAAAAGGTTGTAGTAAAGTAAAATATAATGATGATATAGTAGATATTACTGAAGATATGATAAAAAAAATAAATGAACATGCAAATGTTTTACATAAGCAAGGAATGCATGTTATAGCAATAGCACAAAAGCATGAGTATCCGGGTGTAGATATATTTAATTCTTCTCATGAAACGGATATGGTATTTATAGGATATGTTGCTTTTTTGGATCCACCAAAAGAAGATGTAAAAGATACTCTTACAAAACTAAAAGAATTAGGTATAAAGGTAAAAGTATTAACAGGAGATAGTCCATTTGTAACAGAAAATATTTGCAAACAAGTAGGGCTTTATAGTAATGAAATATTGACAGGTTTAGATATAGATAAAATGACAAAAGAACAATTAAGTAAAGCAGTAGAAGATACTAATATATTTGCAAGGCTTGCACCACTTCAAAAGTCTAGGGTAGTAGAAATTCTAAAAGAAAATGGTCATGTTGTAGGATATATGGGAGACGGAGTAAATGATGCACCATCTTTAAGAACTGCAGATATTGGAATATCTGTAGATAGCGCAACAGATATCGCAAAAGAATCATCCGATATTATATTACTTGAAAAAAGTTTAGATGTATTAAAAGTCGGTGTGATTGAAGGCAGAAGGATATATGGAAATATTATAAAATATATGAAAATGGCTTTAGCAGGAAACTTTGGAAATGCGTTTAGTGTATTAATAGCAAGTATATTTTTACCTTTCTTGCCTATGATACCAATACAGATATTAATACAAAATTTAATTTATGATTTAACTCAAATAGGTATACCTTTTGATAATGTAGATGAAGAGTTTACAAAGCAGCCTAAAAAATGGGATACAAAAGATTTATCAAGATTTATGAATGTATTAGGTATTACAAGTTCAATATTTGATGTAATGACATTTCTTGCTTTGTGGTTTATATTAGGCTTTAGTAATATTGCAAGTGAGTCTTTATTTCAAACTGGGTGGTTTGTTGAAGGGCTTATATCACAAGTGCTTATTGTACATTTTATACGTACATCAAAGATACCCTTTATTGAATCTAGAGCAAATAAGATATTAAATTTTACAACATTAATAGGAATTGTTGGAGCATTGAGCATACCTATAATATTTTCACATATGCCTAATTTTCATTTTGTAGCATTACCAGCAATATATTATTTATATCTTGTTATAATAATTGCAATATATGCTATCATGGTTCAAGCTGTAAAAGGTTGGTATATAAAAAAATATAAAAATTGGTTGTAAAGCATAATTAGAAAAAATAATTAAAAAATAAAAAGTCTCTTTTAAAAGAGACTTTTTATTACTTAGTTAATAATTTAGCAAGATTGGCTTTTTTTCTTGCAGCAGT
>JAVXNL010000059.1:0-6181 GCA_036645795.1 Clostridia bacterium | reverse complement strand
ATCTAGACTTTGAATTGTGTCCCGTAGGGGAATGGCTTTGCCATCTTTTTTACTTAAAGATTATTTCTAAATAAATGAAAAAGTAAAGTACATAGTAATTTGATTTTTAAAGTTAAACTATAATAGTAACACTTATTTTTTATAAAGCTAGCCCAAAATACAAATTTTACTTGATTTTTTATTATTTTTGGTATAAAATGTCTAACATATGATTGGAGATTGAGTATTATGAAAAAACAAAAAAAACAAAGAATTGCAAGTGTTGTTGCAATACTTGCTTTTGGATTAATTATTGCCTGCTTTGGGCAAAGTTTTGTTCAAGGCGTAGATAGCACCAAGGATGCGGGAGATAAAGTCAATATAGAAAGTGTTGTAGGAGGAGCAGAAGCTGACAATACAAATAATAAAAACACAGCAGAAGGAATAGAAAACACAGCAAGTAAGGACACTGGCGCTTCAGATATTACAACTATACCTGACTCTGTTTTTGATACTAAAGCTAAGGAAGGTGTGTATAAGTTTAGTGAAGACACAAAAGACACAAATCTTCCTTTTATACGTTATGCAACAGATAGGATTATTATGGATAAAGAGCTTAAAAATATTGGCTCATCTTTTTCAACTAAATCTATTGAAGTGGTATCACCCATAAAAAATTTACAAGTGTTATTTGCAACCGATAGTGCAAGGATAAATGCAGAAATGGATTTTCCTATAATTTTTGCAGGTAGTGATGTTGTAATTGATGCACCAATAAATAAAACAGTTATTATTTTTGCAGGGAATTCAGTTACTTTTACACAAAATGCTAAAATAGCAGAAGATGTTATTTGTTATACAAATAAAGTTAATGTAAAAGGAGAAATATCTGGTAGTTTACTAGGCTCAGTAAAAGAAGTGGAAATTACTGGTAAAATCAACAAAGATTTAAGGGTACTTGCTGATAATGTAATAATTGCAGATAATACTAATGTATCTGGAAATATTTTAATACAAACATATAATAATGCTATAAGCATTGCAGATAAGTATCCAAATGCTGTTGTAAAAGTATTTGAAAAAGGTGCTGAAAAAGTTGATTTTGTAAAAATTATTTTAAAAGGCATAACAACGTGTTTAGTATTTACACTTATATACATATTAATAAAAAGATATTCTAAAAAACAAATTTTACAAAGTATATACGAAAAAGTAAAGAAATATCCAGGATTTGTTGTTGCAATGGGAGCTATTACAACACTTGGAATACCATTAGTTTTATTTTTACTTGTTTTACTTATGGCTGCGGGCCTTAGTGTTATAGCATTGCCAACACTTATTGCATATATGTCATTTATTATTGTAGTATCAATGCTTTCAACTTTTATAGTAGGTTCTTTGATATTTACTCATATTAAAGGAAAATATTTAAAAGAAGAAAGTGTCGGCTATGATATAGTTGGAGTGTTTTTTACATTTGCAGTTTTATATGTTCTAGCACGATTACCGTATATAGGTAATTTTGTAACAGCTGCACTTGTTATGATTGCAGTGGGTATAGCAATTACATATATTATAAAGAAAAATGTAAAGCAGGTTGAAGTAGATGGATAAATATTATAAAGTAACGCCTAAAGAGGCAATAGAAAAACTCAAATCTTGTGAAGATGGACTTCATTGTGATGATGCAAAACAAAGATTTATAACAGACGGACCTAATAGACTAAAAGAGATGAAAAAGAAAAACATAGTTATTAAGTTTTTAGAACAATTTAAAGACGTGATGTTAATTATTTTAATAATATCTGCACTTTTATCAGCATTTGTATCTATAAAAGTTAACGAACCTTTAACAGATACTGTAATTATACTTTTTGTGGTGTTTTTAAATGCAATACTTGGTGTGGTACAAGAAAATAAGGCAGAAAAGGCAATAGAGGCTCTTAAAAACATGTCACTTCCATATATTAAAGTAAAAAGAGAAGGCAAGGTCGAAAGTATAAAAACAGAAGAATTAGTTACAGGTGATATTGTGTTAGTTGAAGCTGGAGATTCGATACCTGCAGATATGAGAATAATAGTAAATCATAGTTTGCGAGTTGAAGAAGCAGCACTTACCGGAGAATCTTTACCAGTGGATAAGCAATTAGAAAAAATAGAAATAGATAATGAAATATCCTTGGGTGATAGAACTAATATGCTTTATTCAGGAAGTAGTGTAGTATATGGAAGAGGAGAAGCTATTGTTGTAGCAACTGGTATGAATACAGAACTTGGGAAAATTGCAAATGCAATATCAACACAAAAAAATGAAATTACACCGCTACAAAGAAAATTAAACCAGCTTAGTAAAGTTTTAAGTGTAATTGTTGTAATCATAGCTATTTGTATGTTTGTAGTTGGGTATATGCAAGGCAAACCAGTCTTAGATGTATTTATGCTTGCAGTATCTCTTGCAGTAGCTGCAATACCAGAAGGGCTTTCTGCGGTTATAACAATAACACTTGCAATGGGTGTTCAAAAAATGGCTAAAGAAAAAGCAATTGTAAGAAAGCTCTCATCAGTTGAAGCATTAGGCTCTACCGAAGTTATTTGCTCGGATAAAACAGGAACACTTACACAAAACAAAATGACTATAAGAAAAATGTTTCTTGGTATGAAAAGTTATGATGTAAGCGAAATAAATAATATATCGGATATAAAAGAAGAATACAATAAAGAAGATTTAGAAAATTTGGCAAAAGTATTTATACTTTGCAATGATACAACTTATGGAGAAAATAATGGGTCAAAAGTTATGCTAGGAGATCCAACAGAGACTGCGATGATATCTTTTGGTGCTAAATTAGATATGGATAAAGAAGACATGGAACAAAAATATCTAAGAGTTGACGAATTACCATTTGATTCTACAAGAAAAATGATGACAACTGTTAATGAGTTTGAAGAAGAATATATGGTTTGTACTAAAGGCGCTGTAGAATCTATTCTTAAATGTTGTACAAAAATAATGATTGGTGGTAAGGTAGAAAAAATCACAGATGAACATGTTAAAAATATTTTGGATAATAATTTAGATATGGCCAAAAATGCACTTAGGGTTCTTGCTTGTGCTTATAAGAAAACAACTAAAAAAGGAGGCATAGATAAATCCGAAAAAGAATTAGTATTTTCTGGTCTTATAGGAATGATAGATCCACCTAGAAAAGAAGCAAAAAGAGCTGTTGAAAGATGTTTTATGGCAGGAATGGTTCCAGTTATGATAACAGGAGATAATATTGATACTGCAACCGCAATAGCAAAAGAGCTTGGAATATTAAAAAATGAAAACGAAGCAATAACAGGACTTGAATTAGATAATATGTCAGATAAAGAATTATTTAAAAGAGTTGAAAATATAAGAGTATATGCAAGGGTATCTCCAGAAAACAAAATAAGAATTGTAAACGCATGGAAAAAGCATGATAAAATAGTTGCAATGACAGGAGATGGTGTAAATGATGCACCGGCATTAAAAGGAGCAGATATAGGAATAGGAATGGGTATTACTGGTACAGAAGTATCAAAAAGTGTATCAAGTATGGTACTTGCAGATGACAATTTTGCAACTATTGTAGTAGCTATAAAAGAAGGAAGAAGAATATATAGTAATATTCAAAATGTAATAGCATATTTATTAGCATCAAATTTAGCTGAAATACTAATAATATTTATATCAACTTTATTTAGTAAAACATTATTATTACCGATACAGATATTATGGATTAATCTAGTAACAGATACGATACCTGCAATAGCTTTAGGTTTTGAACGAGAAGAAAAAGGTATAATGAGACAAAAACCAAGAGCTTCAAAGGAACATATTTTCACACCATTTTTACTAGCAAGAGTTATAGTTCCAGGAATAATTAAGGCGATAGTGATTTTTACTATGTATTTTGTAGTAGAACATTCACATGGAGCAAACATGGCTGGAGGAGCAGTATTTATAACTCTTTCAATAATTGAAATATTATTTGCATTTATTTGTAGATCAGATAAAAAATCAGTATTTAAAATAGGAATATTTGCAAATAAACCAATGCTTTTATGCGTACTTGGAACACTTATATTAGAAGTGTTAATAATAATATCACCAGTACTTTCAGGTTGGTTAAAAATACCATTACTTACTAAAGATATATATATAATGATAGCGATAGTATCAGTAGCATCTATAGTGGTATTTGAATGCGTAAAATTAGCGCTTGCAGAAATATTTTTAAAGAAATCAAATGAAGAAAATGCATAAATAATATACCTACAACATAAGTTATAATATAGTAGAAATGAGGGATAACTTATGTTTGAAAATATAAAAAAAATAATATTTGGTGAGAGTAATAATTCTAGAGGTGGTTTTAATTTTAATTCGATGCCTAAAACACGTGGAAATAGTAGATGCTTAAATTACAATTTAGTTCCATTTGAACAAGCTAAGGCAATGATAGAGACAAAACAGGTAAGTTTAATTGATGTAAGAACAAAATCAGAATTTAATATAATGCATATAAAAGGTGCAGAAAACATACCTGTTGTAGATATTGAAAAAATGATTTTTTCAAAAGATCAAGAAGCAAAGCTTATGGTATATTGTTCGAGTGGAACTAGAAGTAAAACAGCAATACAAGTTTTAAATAATTTGGGATATAATAATATATATATATGGGAATATGCAGCGTTAGCAACATTTCCATATAAAAATATGCTTGTATATAACGAGCAGTAAAAAGGAGAGAAGAAAAATGATAAAACATATAAGTGATGAATCTTTTGAAAAAGAAGTATTAGACACAAAAGGAGTGTGTTTAGTTGATTTTTATGCAACGTGGTGTGGACCTTGCATGATGCTTGCACCAGTTTTAGAAGAAATAGCAAGTAGTAGAGCAGGATATAATATAATGAAGGTCGATGTTGATAAAAATCCTGAAATATCCTCTAAATTAAAAATAGATACAATACCTACAATATGCATATATAAAGATGGTGAATTGGTTGAAAAACAAATCGGATATAAAGAAAAAGATCAGATACTCTCACTAATAGAAAAATATAACTAAAAATTGGCTACTAGGGCTAGCTTTATAAAAATATAATTAAATTATATTTTTATAAAGCTAGCCCTAGTAACTCTACTTACCTTATTTTACCTGCGTAATCAAAATGTAACACAAATGAAATCTTTTTGTTGTTGATTTTTATTGAAACTTTAGGTATAATAATGTTACTGAGATGACTCATATATGACAAGGTTTTATTAGTAAGTTACTCAGATGTACAGAAGAGGTGTAAATTATGGGAGAATTTTGGAGCAATGAATTAAATTTATTTAAAGAGGATATGAACAACTTTAAGGAGTTTTGGGCTCAACCTATCACATTTGGTGGTGATAAAAACTTAATGTTAAAACCAACTATTGATGAAGTTGAAGTTAAAGCGCAAGAAGAAATGAATGCAGAAACAAATGGATTCTGGCAAAAAGAGTGGAAATCATTTATGAGTGATTTAAACGGAATGAAAGAGTTTTGGACTCAACCTGTTACTTTTAAATAGAAGTTTTAGTGTTATAATCTGTAAAGGCATCTTAAATATTTAGGTGCCTTTTTTGAATATTAGGAAAGTGCAAAAAAACATGGCAAGAAGCAAATATATGTCCATAAATAAAGGCATGCCAACAACAATGTTTTCAGGTACGTTTTCTAAATATTTTTTTCTCAACAATTCAACATTCATATATAATCACGAGTAATAGTATAACATTTAACTGGATTGATTTGCAATGTGGGCAAATGAGAGGGTCACGTTTAAAACTTGCCTTTATTCTATCTTGCCAATTAGCATGTTTTTTCATGATTTGAATGCAAAGAGTCGTAATTTTTTTGTTTGTTGGGAAGGAGAATAAATGATATAATAAACGTAATAAGAGTTATCTTGACAAAAATGGAGTGATATAAATGAAATGTCCAATATGTAAAAGCAAAATGGTTAACATTATATATGGTATGCCAAGTAGTGAAGTAATTGTTCAAGCAGAAAAACAAAAAATATTTATTGGTGGTTTTTAGTTATGGAAAACAATCCGGTATATCATTGTTATAACTGTCAAAAGAGTTTTAGTAAGGATTTAAAATCAAGCATTGAAGAAAATGATGACTGGATTAAA
>JAVXNL010000058.1:0-6268 GCA_036645795.1 Clostridia bacterium | reverse complement strand
CGACCTCTAGCGTGACAGGCTAGCGTTCTAACCAACTGAACTACCAGGCCAAAAAAATAAGTGGTGGGCACTACAGGGCTCGAACCTGTGACCCCCTGCTTGTAAGGCAGATGCTCTCCCAACTGAGCTAAGCGCCCACTTATCTGTTGACAAGTAATATTATAACCTATAATATTACTTTTGTCAACAGTTTTCCAACTTTTTTTGAAAATATTTATTTTTTATTTGTGGTACTTTTTGCATTAGAAATTATATTATCTATTCTACTTTTATATGTGCTATATGCACTCAAAAATTCTTCTGCAAATGAGTCATCCATTTTTTTAAATAAAAAGTCACCTTGTAATTTATTTGCACTAGAATGTATTGATTCAATTAATTCTTTTTCATCATCTATTTGCCCTACAATCACTTTATATTTCATGTCCTGACCAAGTTTTATAATATCTTTTAAAACAGATTTGCTAAATCCACTCTCATCTGATATAAATTTAGAAGATACTTTTAACTCATCTATTGGTAAATCTTTAAATAAATTCATAGATTCATTAGTTATTTCAAAATTATTTATTATTATATCAACTCCACAGCTTTTTAGCCTTTCAAACATTAATTTGTAGTCTTCTATTTTTTTTATATCTATTCTGTTTGTAAGTTCTATTTGTAAAGCACCTTTTTTTATAGAATAAGAATTTATTATCTCACATAATTTATCTATAAATTCTTTTCTTACACTATGTCTATTTGATATATTCACTGCTACTTGCAAATTATTGAATCCTTTTTTATTAAGCTCTACTAATATTTTGCATATATTATTTAAAACATATTGATCTAATTTTATAGTAAGTCCCATATCATCTGCTTGTTTTATAAAAAACTCTGAGTTAATTTTGCCAAGTACAGGATGCTTCCAGTAAAGCAATGCTTCAAAACAAACTTTACTTACATTACTGATATCTATTCTTGGTTGTAAAGAAAATCCAAATTGATCTTGTTCATATGCAATTTTCAAATCTTTTTCCATTTTAGTTTTATTTTCAAGCCTTGCTCTTAATGCTTTGTTGTGAAAATAATAATCGTTTTTGCCATGTTCTTTTATGTGATACATCGCATCATCTGCATACATTATTAATTGTTGTCTGCTTTGAGCATCTTCTGGATATATTGCAATTCCCATGCTATACTCTAACGCTATATCAGTATTATCAATTATAAATGGCTCTTTTAATTCTAATTTTAAATTATCAAGTAATATTGATATATCTTCAGTTGTCTTAACATCTTCTATTACTATTGCAAATTCATCTCCTCCAAGCCTATAGGCTATGGCGTTTTTTGGCAATTTTGTTTCAAATGTTTTACTAAGTGCTATTAAAAGTTCATCCCCCGCATCGTGTCCCATAGTATCATTTATTTGTTTAAAACCATCTAAATCTAAAAAGCAAACCGCGAATTTCTTTTTCTTTTTTATCAATGTATCCATTATAGATAAAAATAGATGTCTATTTCCGCGTCCTGTAAGTGGATCTGTATATGCTTGTTTTTTAACGTTTTTTTGTTCTTTCATTTTACCAAATATTGTAAATTTGTACAAAAGCGCCCCAAGTGTTCCGCATACAAGTAAATCTAGTGACCAAAATATTATTTGCTTTAAAATCTCACTATCTATATTCAAATATCTTCCTCCTTTTCTTTTGTTATTTTGACTTATATATCATAGTTTTTATATTTCAAACTATGAAAATGTAACTATTCTATTACAACATTTACTATTTTCGATTGAATTATTATAACTTTTTTTATTTTCTTTTCTTTTGTATAATTTATAAGTCTTTTATCACTTAGTACGATTTTTTCTATATTTTCTTTACTTGAATTATAATTGGTTGTTATTTTAAATCTAACTATGCCGTTTACCTGTACAGGTAGTTCTACTGTTTTTGTAATAATCTTTGATTCATCATATTTGGGCCATGTTGATTCAAAAAGATACCCTTCAAAATCTAATAGTTCCCATAATTGTTCTGTGACGTGTGGAGCTACAGGATTTAATAGTTGAAGTAATGGCTTTATATATTTTTTTGATATTTTTTCCTGTTTATATAGTATATTGACATATGACATCATCGCAGCTATTGCAGTATTATACTTCATTGTATCAAAATCTTGTGATACTTTTTTTATGGTAATATTTATTTCTCTTTCTAAAACATCGTTTTGTATGCTTTGATCTACTACCCTGTCTTGCAACCTAACTAGTCTGTCAAGGAACTTTTTGGCTCCCTTTACTCCGTTTTCAGACCAAGCAGCAGGTAGGCAGAACTCACCAATAAATAATATGTAAGTTCTTAGTGTATCTGCACCATATTTTTTTACTATTTCATCTGGATTTACAACATTTCCTTTTGATTTAGACATCTTATTTCCATCTGGACCAAGTATTAATCCTTGAGTTGTTCTTTTTGCATATGGCTCTTTAGTAGGAACCACTCCTATATCATATAGAAATCTATGCCAAAATCTTGAATATATTAAATGACGTGTAACATGCTCCATACCGCCATTATACCAATCAACTGGCAACCATTCTTTCATTTTTTCAGGATCTGCTAAAGCATCATTATTGTTTGGATCTAAATATCTTAAATAATACCAACTAGATCCCGCCCATTGTGGCATTGTATCTGTCTCTCGACAAGCTTTACCTCCACATTTTGGACAAGTTGTATTAACCCAAGAATCAACTTTTGCAAGTGGCGAACTCCCATCTTCTCCTGGCATAAAATTTTCTACTTCTGGCAATGTAAGTGGCAAATCAGCTTCATTCATTGGCACTAATCCACATTTCTCACACTTAATTATAGGTACCGGTTCTCCCCAATATCGTTGTCTTGCAAAAGCCCAATCTTTCATATGATAATTTGTTTTTCTTTTACCAATTTGTTTTTCTTCTAGATAGTTCATTATCTTTTCAGTTGCATCGCCCTTAGTTAATGTATTTAAAAAGTCTGAATTAATCATTATTCCATCTTCTAAAAATGGTCTATCACCATTTACCTCAACTGGCGAATTTGTCATATCTGTGCTATCCATTGCAACCACTTGCTTTATAGGGATATTAAACTTTTTAGCAAATTCAAAATCTCTTGTATCGTGTGCTGGTACAGCCATTAATGCCCCTGTGCCATACCCCATCATAACATAATCTGCAACAAATAACGGTATTTGCTCACCACTTACTGGATTTATAACACTTATTCCTTTAACTAATACTCCAGTTTTATCTTTTGCAAGTTCAACTCTTTCAAATTCAGTTTTCTTTTTTGCTTCTACACCATAGTTTCTTATTTCTTCATAATTGTCAATTTTTAACTTATATTTTTCTATCAAAGGATGCTCTGGTGCTATAGCCATATATGTAACACCAAATATAGTATCAGGTCTTGTAGTATATACACTTAAAGTTTGCTCTATATCTTTTAGTTTAAAATCTATTTGTGCTCCATACGAACGTCCAATCCAGTTTTCTTGTTCAAGTCTTACGCGTGGTGTAAAATCCACCTCATCTAATCCGTCCAAAAGTTTATCTGCATACTCTGTTATTTTAAGCATCCATACTTCAATCTCTTTTTGTATTATATCACTATCACATCTATCGCACTTTCCACCTTGTGATTCTTCATTTGCAAGTATTACTCTACATTTAGGGCAATAATTCACATACGTTTTGTTTTTATAGGCTAAACCTTTTTCAAAAAGCTTTAGAAAAATCCATTGTGTCCATTTGTAATATTTTGGATCTGTTGTATCGATTATTCTGTCATAATCAAATGAAAAGCCTATTGATTTTAATTGCTTAGTAAATATATCAATATTTATATCGGTTACTTTTCTCGGATGAATTCCTGTTTTAATTGCATAGTTTTCAGTAGGTAGTCCAAATGCATCAAAGCCTATTGGAAACAATACATTATACCCTTCCAATCTTTTTTTTCTTGATATAACTTCAAGTCCCATAAATGCCCTAGCATGACCAACATGCAAACCTGCACCAGATGGATAAGGAAATTCTATTAAACTATAAAACTTTGGAAGTGTCTTATCATCTGTTGCTTTAAAACACTTTTTACTTTCCCAAATATCTTGCCATTTCTTATCTATTTTATTATCATACATTTTAAGTTTCACTCCTTATATATTTTTTATACTGACTTTCCACAAAATTATCCGTCATACTTGAAAAATAATCTATTATCATTTGTGGGTTACTTGTACTTTCTAAGTATCTTTTACTCATATTATTTAAAAATACTTTATAGATATCATTACTTGTTTTATTTTTTTCTATTGCCTCCATATATACATCAAATAAAGTATAGAAAATATCTCTATGCATTTTTACCATTTCTTTTGTAGTTGAGTATTTATATATATTCTCATAATTAAACTTCTTTAATAGGACAACTTGTTCATATACTCTATCTGACATTTGAATATATGATTGATTATAGCTTTGCTCTATAATATCAAGTATTATACTATTCATAATCTCATTATTTGTTGTTCCAAGTACTTCTTTTATACTCTTTGGAATATCTGATATATCTATCATTTTTAGTCTTTTAGCATCTTCTATATCTTTACCTATATATCCAATTATATCAGAAATTCTAACAACACACCCCTCTAAAGTCATTGGTCTAAGTCTTGATACGTTATCTATTTTCTTAGTACAATTTTCATACTCTTCTAAAAAACTTTCCTTAGTTTTATTTACAGGTGTATACTTTGATTTAACAATTTCTCCATTATGACACATTATTCCATCTAGTGTTTGCAATGTTAAGTTACACCCTTCTCCATTTTTTTCTATTTCTTTTAGAATCCTTACGCTATTCAAATTATGTGCAAATCCTATTCCGTAGTTTTTCTGTTGATATCTCAGATAAGATTTTTTCTCCTCCATGACCAAATGGACTATGCCCTACATCATGACCAAGAGATATTGCCTCACACAAATCTTCATTTAAAGATAATGCTCTTGCAATTGTTCTTGCTGCTCTACTAACAAACTGGACATGTGTCATTCTTCTTGATATATTATCATTGTCACTGTCACTATATACCTGAGTCTTGTGTATATATCTTGTATACGACGTTGTATGAATTATTCTATCTGAATCTCTTTGATATGCCATTCTTATATCTTCTTGTTCATGCTTAAATCTAATTGCATCTTTTGATCTACAAGCATATATTGCTAGATTTTTTTCACTGTTTAACATTGTTTGTTTTATTTCATTGAACATTTTCAAAAGCTCACCTCTCCTACAAGAACATATTTATAGCTCCAGGTATACATTTTATATCTAAAGGAAATTTTGGTCCTTCATCGCCATCCACATCTGGCTCGTCACATTTCCCTTTTAATTTAGTTACTTTTAAACTATTTGTTTGTAAATATATCACATTTTTATCATCTAAATGAGTCCCTGCAAGTAACTTTCCTAAAAGGACACTTGCATCAGCAAATTTACAATCTTTTATTACGATCAAATCTAACATGCCATCTTGTATACTAGATTCTTTTGCAAATTTATCTAATCCTCCTGCACTACTTCCATTAAATATTAAAAACAAATTTACCTTTTCAATAAATATGTCTGTTGGTGTTTCTACCTTAATCTGAAATGGTCTAAATCTAGTTAGTTGGTTAGCTGCAGTTATTATATATGAAAGCTTTCCTACCGCATTTTTAAAATTTGCATCTACTTTTTGAGAAGCATTTGTAAAAAGACCAGCTGAGCATACATTTATAAAATACTTATCATTTACAAGTCCTACATCAACTTTTTGAATGTTTCCAGTAAGTATTTTACTTATACAATCAGAGAAATTATTTGGCATTTTTATATGTCTTGCAAAATCATTCGAAGTACCTGCAGGAATAATTCCTAAAGGTACTTTTATATTACATTCCATAATTACATTTACTACCCTATTTATTGTTCCATCTCCACCGGCTACAACAATTGCATAAAGTTCTTCTGTATCTGCATCCTTCAAAAACTCATAAAGATTTGTATTTCCACCAGCTCTAAAAACAGTTACCTCAATATCATTTTCCATAAATTTTTCTATTATACTATCTAAAAAATATTGAAATTTACTTTGGCCTGCTCCCGAGTTATATATTAGTTTTATTCTTTTCATTTTGACCACCTTCCAAGGCATATTCTAACACCTTTATTATATTATATAACTA
>JAVXNL010000057.1:0-6840 GCA_036645795.1 Clostridia bacterium | reverse complement strand
AAGGTTTTAGCGAATGCACTTTTGTACCCTCTAGCCTTTTTTATAAAGCTAGCCCTAAGAATTTGTATGAATTAAGTGGTTTTACTTTATTTTTAGCGTATTTTGTAGTAAAATAGAATCATAATATATTTATTTAAATGAGGAGGTACATATGCAAAAGGTTTGGAATCTAAAAAAATATGATGAAGAGTATATAAAAAGTATTGTAGATAAGTATAGTGTGTCAGTTGTTATGGCAAAACTTATTGCTTCTAGAAATATTCCGTTTAATGAGATTGACAATTTTTTAAATGGTGATATTTCATATATAAAAGATCCTTTTCTTATTAAAGATATGGATAAGTTTGTTAAAAGAATGAGTATTGCAAAAGAAAAGTGTGAAAAAGTTTGTATTTATGGAGATTATGATGTTGATGGAATTACGAGTATTACAATAATGTATAATTTTTTAAAAAGTTTTGGAATTGATGTGAGCTATTATCTTCCTGATAGGTTAGTAGAAGGTTATGGTATCAATAACAGCGCATTGGATTACATTGCAAAGACGGGCGTTACCTTAATAATTACAGTTGATTGTGGTGTTAGTGCAATAAATGAAGTAGAGTATGCAAAAAGACTTGGAATAGATATATGTATAACAGATCATCATGAATGTCCAGAAAAATTACCTGATGCATATTTGATTGTAAATCCAAAGCAAAAAGGGGATAAATCGTTTTTTAAAATGCATGCTGGGGTAGGTGTTGCATTTAAATGTCTTATGGCTCTTGCAAAATCACAAAATATGCCAGATGAGAGTTATCTTAAGTATTTAGATATTGTTGCAATAGGTACAATTTCTGATATTGTTCCTTTAGTGGATGAGAATAGAATTATTTCAAAGTATGGGTTGCAGCAATTAAAAACGACAAAAAATATTGGACTTAAAGCGCTACTCGATATAGTAACATTTAAAGATATTGATAGTATTATGGTATCTTTTGGAATGGCACCAAGAATTAATGCTTGTGGCAGAATGGGAAATGCAGGCTTTGCGGTTGAACTTTTACTTGAAGAAGATATGAAAAAGGCAGAAAAGCTGTCAGAAAGATTAGATAAATTAAATTCTGCTAGACAAGCTATTGAAAAAGAAATATTTGATCAAGCTGTAAAAATAATAGAAGAAAACAATATGGAAAATAAAAGCAGTATTATTTTATATGATAAAAACTGGCATAATGGTGTGATTGGGATAGTTGCATCAAGGCTTGTGAATATGTTTTATAAACCAGTAATTTTACTTACTAAAGAAAAAAACGTAATACGTGGATCTGGTAGATGTCCTTTAGGGTTTTCTTTATATGATTGTCTAAGCGAGTGTAAAGCAGATTTAATTCAGTTTGGTGGACACGAACTTGCGGCAGGTCTTAGTATATCAGAAGATAAAATAGCTATATTTAAAGAGCATTTTGAACAAGTTGCCTCAAAACGTATGAAGGATTTAAGAGAGCCCTCTGTTGATGTTGATGTGCAAATTTATAAAAAGGATTTAAATATTCAGTTAATAAAAGATATAAGAGGGTTAAAACCGTATGGTCAGAGTAATCCTACGCCTCTTTTTTTATATAAAGGTTTGAAAATACAATCACTTAGGACTCTAAAAGAGGATAAACATTTAAAGTTTACTTTACAAGATTCAAAATCTTTAATTGATGCAATTGCTTTTTCACTTGGTAATAGAAGAGATGAGATATTAATTGGAGATAAGATTGATGTTATAGCACAAGTAGATGTAAATGTATATAATGGAAAAAGAACAATTCAACTTTTAATAAAAGACTTTAAAAAATCAGTTATATAACTAAGAGGTGAAACTAATGAAAAATATAGATGGAAATATAAAAAAAATTCAATGGTATATTGGACTTTCATATGATTTTTTGTTTTTTTTACCAATACAGGTAATGTTTTTTACTGTTGTGAAAGGATTAGATATTGCACAAGTGCTTTTTTTTATAGCGCTTAGTGCACTATTTGATATATTGTGTCAGTTTGTTAGTATAAAAATAGTAAAAAAAATAGGAGAATATAAAAGTATAAAAATCTCAAGTATAATTAATTTAATAGCATTAATTATATTTCTGATTTCGCCAAATTTTATTATATTGGTTGTAGGTGCGATATTTAAATCATTAGGTGTCTCGATTCAGTCTTTAAGCCAAACACCTCTTTTTTATGATTTACTTAAAACTTGTGGAAGACAAAAAGAATTTTCAAAACTTCAAGGAAAGGGAGTTTCTATATATTTTGCTATTGATATAGTTGCAACTGTTTTGGCTGGTATGTTATTTGATATAAATGGATATATTCCAATAATTATATGTATAATCTTAAATGTCATTCTTGTTATAATTGTTTTTAAAATAAAAGATGTGGAGAATAAAAAAGCTTTTGACAAACCAGATAATGAGCAAATATTAAGTAGTATAAAAAGCAATAAAAATAAAACATTTTGTGGAATAAGGCAAACTAATAATTTAAAACGTATTTTGAAAAGTAAAACAATTATATTATTGGTATTATTTGCATGTATAGCTGGAGGACTATTTGGTACAATATATTCTTTACATACAACGTATTTTAAAGAGCTTGGGCTTACTGCTACATCTATTGGAGTGGTTATTAGTTTTACTAGAATATGTGCTTTTCTTGCTTCTAAATATCAATATAAATGGGATGAAAAATTTAAAAGTAAAAACATTTGGTTTACAGCTATAGCCTTATTTGGTTCTTTTATAGTAGTAGGAATGGCATATATATTAAAATTAAATATACTTGCACTTATAGTAATAGGATTTGTGTTCCAGTGCTTAGAAGCTTTAGTAAAAAGCCCGTATAAGATATATATGCAAAAGTATATAAATAAATATTGTAATAGAAGGGCGAGACACTTTGCATTAGCAATGTATAATATATGTGAATTATTTGGTAAACTTTTAATCACATTTATAGCAGCGGTATTAATAAGGCGTGTAGATATTGGTAATACGTATGTTATAATAGCGGCAATTGTAGCAGTGCCTTTTTTTGTCATAACAGAGCTTTTATATAGAAATATAAAACAAAAAGAAAAATATGAAAAGCAAATAGGGGGGAGCCAATTTGAGTAAAACAGAGGAAACTATAGCTAGTTTTTTTAAAGAGGAAAATATAAAATATGATGAGAAAATGCTAGAAAAAGTAACAGATATGGCCGAAAAAGTATATAAGGATAAAATAAAATATTCTAAACCAATGTTAGAACATGGTATTGGTGTAGCAAGAGAGGTAGCACATCTAAGGCTTCGGAGAGGTATCTGTATATGCTGCTCTTTTGCAAGGAAGTATTAAAACAGATGAATATGTATCATCAAAATATATTGAAATGTTTGGAAACGAGCTTGTACAAATCATATCCACTGTTGAAAAACTATCTTGTCTTAATTTTAAAACAGATAAAAAAGTAGATAATGATAACTTAAGAAAAATGTTTATGGCGATTGCAAAAGATATTCGTAGCGTTATAATAAAACTTGCAGACAGACTATACAACATGAGAAATATAGAGCATATTGAAAATTCTATTGCACTTAATATGGCCGGAGAATGCTTGCAAATTTATGCACCTATTGCACATAGACTTGGTATGTCTCAAATAAAATCTGAGCTCGAAGATATATCATTTAGGGTATTGCTTCCTGATGAATATCATAATATAAAATGTAAGATAGATGAAAAAAAATCACAAAGAGAGTTATATATAAAAAAAAGGATAAAAGAAATAAAAGAAAGACTTGAAGAAGAAGGGATTGTGGCTACAGTATATGGCAGACCAAAACATTTCTATAGTATATATAAAAAAATGAAGTCTAAAAATTATGCAATTGAAGATTTGTATGATTTACTTGCGATAAGAATTGTAGTAGACTCAGTTAAGGATTGCTATAGTGCATTAGGGGTTGCTCATGATATATACAGACCAATGCCGGGACGTTTTAAAGATTATATAGCGGTGCCTAAAACTAATATGTATCAATCTTTACACACTACTGTATTTGGGGCTGATGCAAAGCCTTTTGAAATACAGATTCGTACATGGGATATGCAAAATATTGCAGAGGTTGGTGTGGCAGCACATTTTTCTTTTAAGGAAAAGTCAAAGAAAATAAGTGAGGCAGATAAAAAAATTGTATGGCTTAGACAAACATTAGAAATACAAAAAGAATTAAAAGATAACACGTTAAATTTAGAAAAAATGAAAGTTGAATTATTTGGAGAAGAAGTTTTTGTATTTACACCAAAAGGAGATATAAGGGCACTGCCTAAAGGAGCCACACCGATCGATTTTGCATATTCTATACATCAAAAAATTGCAGAAAAGATGGTGGGAGCAAAGGTAAATGGTAAAATAGTCTCGCTTAACACAAAACTTGAAAATACAGATGTTGTCGATATTATAACATCAGTTAAATGTATAGGGCCAAGTTCTGATTGGTTAAAATTAGTGAAAACAAGCAGTGCAAAAAATAAGATAAGTGGTTTTTTAAAAAAACAAGGAAAAGAGATAAATATAATAAAAGGAAAAGAGTCTTTTGATAAAGCTATAAGAAGACAAAAGCTTCCTAAAGAATTATTATTAAAAGATACATATATAAAGTATATGTGCAAAAAGCTAAATTTTAACAATCTAGAAGAGGCATATGAAAATATTGGATTTGGAAGTATGTCTTCAGTAAAAGTAGTGAATAAATTGAAGACTGCATATGAAGAAGATATAAATCCTGAATCTTTAATAAAGTTAAAAGAAAATAAAGTGAAGAAAAATGTAGACAGAAGTAGTGAGTTAATAATTGTTGATAAAATTGAAGGCTGTTTAGTGAAATTTGCAAAATGCTGCTCGCCAATACCTGGGGATGAAATTGTTGGATATATAACACATTCAAATGGTGTATCTGTACACAGAAAAGATTGTGCAAGTTTAGAACATTTAGATATAGTAAGTAGAGCAATAAATGTATCTTGGAGGGCACAAGTAAGGGTTGAGTTTAGTGCTAAAATTAAAATTAGAGCAAATGATAGGGAAAATATTTTAGAAGAAATATTACAAAAAATAAAAGAATCAAAGGTAAGTATTGTTGGCTTAAATAATAAAGTAACACAAGATAAAGAAAGTATAATAGATTTAGTTATAAGTGTGATGGATGTTTCAAAGCTTATGGAAGTTATAAAAAAAATAAAGAAGATAGATAGTGTTTTTGAAGTAAGAAGGGTAAAATAAAAATGAATTATATAGAAAAAATAGAAGTAGATATTTCTTGTAGTGGGCATATAACAAATACATATTTGCTATATACCGATAGTATTAAGAATAAAAAAGATGAAAATGAAAATGAAAATGAAAATAAACGAGATGAAAATAAATTATGCGAAAATAAAGTAAATAATGAAAGAATAGGTGTTTTGGTGGATCCTGGAGATGAACCACAAAAAATAATAGAAAAGATAATAGAGCTAAATGTAAAAGTGGAAAAAATACTCATAACTCACGCACATGGAGATCATATAGGAGCGTTAGAAAAATTACAACTATTTACTCATGCAGAAATTATGGTACATGAAATGGATTTTAGGGCTCTTATAAATGAAGAAGAAAATTATAGTGATATGTTAGATATTCGAGTTCAACATATAGATGAGAGAAAAATTATCTTGCTAAAAGACGGAGACAAATTTAATGTTGGAAATATGGATTTTGAAATTATACATACACCAGGGCATACAAGCGGAGGAATATGTATATTTGAAAAAACGTCAAATATACTACTTACGGGTGATACTCTATTTTGTGATTCTTATGGAAGATGTGATTTATATTCAGGTGATTTTGATAAAATGGTCGAATCTATAAAAAAGATATTTAACAGGTTTGCAGATATAGTTATATATCCAGGTCATGGGAAAGCTGAAAATGTAGATAAGGTGAAAAGAAAAATAAGTATGTTATTTGCATATAAAGGTATACATTTGGGCTAGCTTTATAAAAAATACATTGGGTGTATAAGCAAAACAAAAATTAAGAAAAGAATATACAAAAGTATAAAATAGAGGAGATGAAAATAATGAATCGATTTAAAGATATTATAGAAGAAGAATCGAAAAAAGAATATTATAAAAAGCTACATGAATTTGTAGAAAACGAATATGAAACAAAAATTGTTTTTCCACCAAAAAAAAATATATTTTTTGCATTGCAAACTACGCCTTATGAAAAGGTTAAAGTTGTAATAATTGGGCAAGATCCATATCATGGAATAGGAGAAGCTCACGGAATGTGTTTTTCAGTAAACCCTGGTATAAAAGTGCCACCATCTCTTAAAAATATATATAAAGAAATAAATAGAGATTTAGGACTAAATATACCTAATAATGGATATCTATTAAAATGGGCAACTCAAGGTGTGTTAATGTTAAACAGTGTGCTTACAGTTCAAAAAGATATGCCCGCTTCGCATCAAAAAAAAGGTTGGGAAACTTTTACGGATAGAATAATTTGTGAGATAAATAAAAAAGATACACCAGTAGTGTTTTTGTTATGGGGCAATTTTGCAAAAAAGAAACAAGAATTGATAACGAATCCTAAACATTTTATACTTACAAGTTCACATCCAAGTCCTTTTGCAGTGCGCCAAGGTTTTGATGGGTGTTCACATTTTTCTAAGACAAATGAATTTTTAAAACAAAATAACATGGAACCAATAGATTGGCAAATAGATGATATATTGTAACAGGGCTAGCTTTATAAAAAATGGTGGTAAATTATAG
>JAVXNL010000056.1:0-6908 GCA_036645795.1 Clostridia bacterium | reverse complement strand
GTAATATAAATAAAACATTATTGTTATTGCTTTTCTTTAATAGATTATATATAATGTAGTTACGAAAGGTGATAAGAAATTATCAGTATACAAAAGAGGTGTTTTAGATGTTAGAGTTTTGGAAAAATGAATGGAATTTATTTTTGGAAGATTTAAGTGGTATAAAAAATGTTTTTGGTAGAATATTTAGTAATAAAAACGAATATTTAATGCTAGAGTCAAATAATGAAGAACAAAAACAAGATGTAGAACAAATAAATTCTATTGAAGAAAGTGAAGGAAGCAGTGAGCCAGTTATGCTAAAGTATGAGCCTGATGGGGTGGATCATAAGGTAACAGCTTATTTTGGAGAAAATGTAGAAGAAATCAGACAAAATGTTAGTGGAGATAAAACACAACATGAGGTTTTAAGAGATTATGCACAATTTTTTAAACCATATAATGAGGCACAAGAAATGTGTAATGGTGCTTTTAGAAAATATTATGATAGACATGCTTTAAAAATAGCAACAGAAGAATTGCCAATAGAACAAGCAAGAATAATTCAAAACAATGTGGATTTATTTATAAAAGGTCAAGAAGTATTTGGTGAAAACGGTCAATTTATAGATTCTAGAGTTGATACTATATTTGAAAAAGTTGGAATTGAAGAAGTAAATAATATGGTTAAC
Organism: Clostridia bacterium; assembly: GCA_036645795.1. GTDB lineage: Bacteria > Bacillota > Clostridia > TANB77 > CAG-465 > CAG-465. Next base: position 6,237 of record JAVXNL010000056.1, on the reverse strand, counting down.
ATTTTACATGATAATTCAGAACAAGGAGTTAATGCTCAAGGTGAGAGATTATTTGCTGAAGTTATAACTCATATGGTTGATAACGGAATAAAGGTTGATAAAACAAAATCATTAGTAGATCCAGTTAAGCTTGTTTTAGAAGAAAAACTAAACGATGTACATTCAAGTTTAAAAAATCATGAAGATTGGAATGATGAGTATCAAGCATTACTTTCTCAAGAAAGAAAGTATTTATATGCTTTAAATAGAATTGAACAGTTTGAAACTGAACGAAGAATATCTGAATTTGAGGAAAAATTAAATGATATAGAAGTAGTATAAAAATATAAATATTTAGAAGAGTAAGTCTGTTACTAGCAAGTATAGTTACAGACTTATATTTTTTTAATATATTTTGTGTTACATTTTAGATGCTTAAAAACCCCACATATAAGTATTAAAAATTTAAGACTATATGTGCTAAAAAGTGGTAGACAGTAACCCAAAAGCAAGCTATATTTGCCTATTATGTATTTTTTTGTTGAAAAATGAAAAATAGTATGATATAATAATTTGGATTGATATATAAAGGAGAGAGTATTGATGAAATGTATTTTATTATGTGCGGGGTATGCAACTAGGTTGTTTCCGCTTACAGAAAATTTTCCAAAATCTTTATTAGAGGTTGGAGGGAGAGCAATTTTAGATTATATTTTAGATGAAGTGAATTCTATTAACGAAGTAGATTCTATTTATTTAGTTACTAATGTAAAATATACAAAAAACTTTGAAGATTGGGCTAAAGTGAAAAATAACAAAAAGCCAATTACTGTTATAAATGATGGAACAACAACAAATGATGATAGATTAGGTGGCATAGGAGATATACTTTATACTATTGAAAAAGGAAAAATAGATGACGATCTTTTAATAATTGCAGGAGATAATTTATTTACTTTTAAATTAAAAGAATTTGCGGAATTTTATAAAGAAAAACAAACACCAGTGGTTTGCGTTAATGTTGAAAAAGATATAACAGCATTAAGGAGACTTGGCGTAGTGCAACTAGATGAAGAAATGAAAATTATAGGTTTTGAAGAAAAACCTTCTGAGCCAAAAAGCAATTATGTTACTTATGCAGAATACATTTATCCTAAAAATGTATTACCTATGTTTAAGAAATATATTGATGAAGGTAATTCAAGCGATAATATAGGAAATTTCTTGGGATATGTTTCTAGAAATATGCCAACATATTGTTATGAATTTGATGGAGAGTGTTATGATATAGGCACTCATGAGTCTTTAGCTTATGTTAATGAATTATATAATAGAAGAAAAAAATAGAGGTTATAAAAAAAGTAGGTAAAAGAATATGAATATAAGTAAAATTTCACGTAGTATAGTAGTAGTAATTTTTGTAGCATTCGTTGTATTTTTAGGCTATTTAGATGTAATATCTCTATTTCAAAAAGTAGAAGGTACAGTAGTTACATCTAATTTGATAAAACTTGGGTATGCAGTATTATTGTGTGCTTTAAGTTTAATATATGTATATATAAAAGACAAGCTTTATAGAATGAAAATAAAAAGAAAAATAACTTTTATATATAGATATATTTATATTTCTATTGTAATAATTGTAGCAAATATTTTGGTTATTTATAAATCAATGTCAGATGTTACAATTAGGTCGTTTGTTATTTATATGTTATTTTCATTTATAATTGGTTTTGCAATAAAAAAGATTGTTTTTAACGTATCTAAAAGTGATGTGTTATCAGTTTTTGGAATGTTTGCATATGTTATGCTCCCAAATGTTTTACAAAATAAAAGTATGTATTTAAATTCTATTTTTATTACTTTTGGAATAATTGGAGTAGTTTTAGTATTGCAACTAATAATAGATGAATTAAAACAAAGGGGAATTCGCACGAAAAAATATTTGGCTTTATCAGTTATACTAGGTTGCTTTGTAGGCATTTGTATGCTTATGGGAATTAGTATTTTAGTGTTTGTGACAATTTCTATAGCACTTGTATTAATGACTACAAGGCTTGATAATACACATATAAGTTTTTCAAAAAAAATCATGACATCTATTACACAAGCAAAAAGAGAAACTTTGTATAAAATTGAGAGAATAAATATACCAAAATTAATTATAAGTATTTTAATTTTCTTAGCTGTAGCAATTATAGTCTTTTTTGTAGGAAAAACAGTTATAAAAATATTACCTGCAAATATAGTACATCAACAAGTTATACAAAATGTTGTAGAAAATATTAAAAAATCAACAGATTTACATATAAGCTTTAATATGCAAAATATAGTAGAATATGGAAAAAGTCTAGTATTACTTTCAAAAACATATTATATGATGTTTATTATATATATTATTTTAGTAGAAGTATTAGCAATTTTACTTAGACGTAGGTACGATACTAAATCAAGTGTTATGAAACTTGTATTATTACTTGTATTTATAAATGGAGCTATATTTAATATAAATGTAATCTATTTACATCCAGTAATTATTACACTTCTTGTACTTATAGCTATTGTAAATACTACTAATATATATTTAAATAGAGAAGAAAGAATAAAGATGTTAATTGCTTAAAGGAGTAATTAAATAGGATATATAAAGGAAGGTGGGTTTTAAATTGGCGTACTATTCAGAAGATTTAATTGAAGAAGTAATATCGCAAAACGATGTGGTTGATGTTATATCTGAATATGTTGCGCTTAAGAAAAGCGGTCGAAATTTTATGGGACTTTGTCCGTTTCATAGAGAAAAAACACCTTCTTTTTGCGTATCTTTAGATAAGCAAATATATAAATGCTTTGGTTGTGGCGAGGGTGGCAATGTGATTTCATTTATAATGAAGCTAGAAAATATTGATTTTTGGGAAAGCATAGAGCTTTTAGGTGAACGAGCACATATTGATCTTAGCCGATTTGAAGTTAAAAGTTTTACATCAAATAAAAATCAAGAAAAATTACATGACTTAAAAGATATATTATTTAAGATAAATAAAGAAGTTGGAATATATTATCATAACAACCTAATAGAACTTTTAAATGAAAAATCAAATTCTATAAAAGATTATATTATGAAAAGAAAATTTGATATGAAAACAATTAAAAAATTTGGTATTGGTTATGCAAATGGACGAGCTACATTGTATGAACACTTACTAAAATTGGGATTTACTAAAGAAGAAATTTTAGCTTCTGGAATTTTAATACAAAATGAAAAAGGTAAAATATATGATAGATTCTATAATAGATTGATGTTTCCAATTTTTGATATAAGAGATAGAATAATAGCATTTGGAGGAAGAGTATTAGACAATTCACTTCCAAAATATGTAAATTCACCTGAAAACGAGATTTATCATAAAGGCAGAACGTTGTACGGGATGAACTTTGCAAAAAAAGAAGAAATTGGTGAAATTGTAATTGTAGAAGGCTATATGGATGCAATAGCACTTCAAAAAAGTGGATTTACAAATACAGTAGCTTCGCTTGGAACTGCATTAACAGATAATCAAGCACGTCTCATAAAAAAATATACTGATAAAGTTATTATAGCGTATGATCAAGATGGAGCTGGACAAGAAGCAACACTTAGAGGTTTAGATATATTAGTAAGTAAAAAGTTAAATGTAAAAGTGTTAAAATTAGATAAGTTGGACGCAAAAGATCCTGATGAGTATATAAATAAATATGGTAAAGAAAGATTTGATAATTGCTTAAAAAAGAGTATTTCTTTAGTTGAATTTAAAATATCAAAATTAGAAGAAGGATTAGATTTAAACAATTTAGATTCGAAAATTAGATTTTTAACACAAGCAGCAAATGTTTTAGCAAGAATTGAAAATAATATTGAAAGAGATATATACATAGATAAAATAGCACAAAAATATAATATTGGAAGTGGTCCAATACTTAAAGAAGTAGAAAAACACATAAAAAAGGTAGAAGGAAATGAAGTTGTAATTGATATGCAAAGTATAAACAAAAAAATGCAACTTATTACAAATATAAGAAAAAGGCAAGAACAATATATAATAGCGCTTGTTTTAAGCAAAGATAAAAAGGTACAACTAGAGATATTTAATAAGATATCTGTTCAAGATATAGAAAACGAAAGCGTAAGAGCTGTATATAAATTTATCGTAGAGTTGAAACAAGAATATGACATAAACAAGGTTGATATTCTATCAAAAATTAAAAATGAAGATATTATGAAAGAAATAACCGAAATAATGTATATAGATATATCTAATATAGATAAAAACAAATTGCTAAACGATGTATTAAAAAACAAGAATAAGGAAAAACTATATTTAAGAAGAGATGAAATTTTAAAAAGATTAAATCAAGATATATCAGATGATGAAAAAGAAATATTAAATTTTGAATTAAATCAAATAATATTAGAACTTGCAAAACAAAAACAGTAAGAAATAAGTATATAAAGCAAGAAAAATAGAGATTATATAAAATATAAAAAAGGAGTTTTTTTATGGAAAAAAATGTGAAAAATGTTAAGGGGAAAGTAGCTAATAAAAGTGAGAAGTTAAATATTGACACTGTTAAAATTGAAGGAAAAACAAAAGCGGTAAATAAAGAAAAAGAAAAAGATACAAAAAAGGTGGAAGAAAAAAGAGCTTCAAAAATAAAATTAGAAAAAGAAGAGATGAAATCGTCCAAAGTAGAAAAAACAACTAAAAAAAATACAGAAGAAAAAAAGTCTACTAAATCCATCACAGTGGATAATAAAGTAAGCAGTATAACCCCAAAAAATACATCAAAAATCAAAAATAAAGAAGCAGAAAATAGTAAAGTAATGCCTGAGAATAAAGAAATTGTTAATAATATAAAGAAAAACACTATTACTGCTAAACAAAAGCAAGATGTAAAGGAATTTGTAAAGACTAAAGTAGTAGATAATAAGATAAAATATAAAGACATGGTAACTTTTTTAGATAAAGAAAACTTTACAACTGAACAAGTATCGAAAATATATGATGAGCTTGCAAATGTAAATTTAAGTATAATAATGGACGAAGAAAAAGAGCCAGGAAAAAAATCCAATATGGATATGATAGAAATAAATCCTACAGATACGACAGATTTAAACGAAGAAAGTTCTATTGAAGACTCAGATGCAGAAGTACAAGATATTGTTGTAGAAGGAACATCTCCATTAGCTGAGTTAGATATTGAGCCAAATCTTGAGGATATAACAGAAATAGAGAAAACTATACTATTAGAAGATATGAAAAATTTAAATTTTGTTGAAAATATTAATGTAGACGATCCTGTAAAAATGTTTTTAAAAGAAATAGGAAAAATACCACTACTTACATTTGAAGAAGAAAATATATTAGCTGAAAGAATGTTAAAAGGTGATAAAAATGCAAAGAAACAATTAGTAGAATCAAATTTAAGACTTGTTGTAAGTATAGCTAAAAAGTACATAGGAAGAGGCATGAATTTACTTGATTTAATTCAAGAAGGTAATTTGGGTCTTATTAAAGCAGTAGGGAAATTTGACCAATCAAAAGGATATAAATTTAGTACGTATGCAACTTGGTGGATAAGACAAGCAATTACAAGAGCAATAGCAGATCAAGCAAGAACCATAAGGATACCTGTTCACATGGTTGAAACAATCAATAAATTGATTCGAACATCAAGACATTTATTACAAACATATGGAAGGGAACCTACTCCTGAAGAAATAGCAATAGAAATAGAAATGCCTGTTGAAAAGGTGAGGGAAGTACTAAAAGTAGCACAAGAGCCAATATCTTTAGAAACACCTGTAGGTGAAGAAGATGAAAGCAATCTTGGAAACTTTATACCAGATGAGGATGCACCATCTCCATCAGAACAAGCGGCAGATGTGCTATTAAGAGAACATATTGAAGATGTAATGACTACACTTACACCAAGAGAAGCAAAGGTGCTAAAACTTAGATTTGGGCTACAAGATGGAAGAATGAGAACTCTAGAAGAAGTTGGGAGAGAATTTGATGTTACAAGAGAACGTATAAGACAAATAGAAGCAAAGGCACTTAGAAAATTAAGACATCCTAGTAGAAGTAAAAGATTAAAAGATTTCATGAATACTGAGGTGTAATAAAACAAAATATAGGGCTAGCTTTATAAAAAAAGTTGAGTGGGGAATTCTTGTAAACAAGAACGCCCCACATGCTTTTTTTATTGTCGGATTTTGCGACC
>JAVXNL010000055.1:5526-7045 GCA_036645795.1 Clostridia bacterium | reverse complement strand
GATAATTTCCAGACTGCTTTTTTTAATCGATATTTATTAATCCACCAGAAAAGCTTTTTGTATCTAGTGGCTCAGATAACAGCTTTTTAATTTTTTCGTTATCTGTTAATACTTCTTTTTTTCCGTTTATAATGATACTTTTCAAGCTATCATTATAAGCATCTTTTATTTCTTCTTTTAGATAGCTATTATAAGCTTCATTCATTAAAGCCTTATCAGCTTTAATAGCTTCTTTAAGTTTTTTTGTCCCATCTTGTTGGATATAAGCCTCTCTTTTGGAGAGTTCATTATTTGCCAATTCTCCATAGGCGGCTCTGCCCATATTCCAAAGACTCATTTGGCTCTTATCCCAAATAATTTCTATATATTCGAGATTACCTACTTCAAAATCATTAAAGTCTACCGTTATGGATAATACTTTTTCAGCATTATCTCTTGTGTATTGTTTTTTATCGGCAGCTATTAAAATTGTGGTTTTAAAAGCTACATTTGACTTTAAAGTATCAGTCCAATGGTTAGGACTACTTAAGACTGCCTCACCCTCAATTTGGGAGACATTTAGAGAAACTTTAGCTTTTTGCTGTGTTATATGTTTCTCAATTTTAACATCTTCAGTTAAAATTTTCTCCTTTTCTGTAAGAAGCTCTTGTCTTTTTTTATCTAGTTCTTGTGCAGAAATTTCACTGGGATTTCCAAAGAAAATTCCTTTTACAGAATCTATTGAGCTTTTTACAGCAGGAAATTTCCAATAAAGGAAATATCCTAAAATTATAATTATTACTGCAATAATTATAATTTTTAAAAAAAACTTTAAAATGCTTTTTAGGATTTTTGTAAATCCATGAAAAAGCCATTTAAAAAATCTTTTAAAGATTCCGTTACCAGAATTTTTTTTCTGCCAGTTTGGGGCATCCGGGATGTCCATGAAATTTTTATAATCATATCCATCATCATCATATCCATCATTATCATCATAATTAATAGTTTTCATTTTTTTCTCCTTTATTTTTATTTTAAAATAAATTTTTTAGTTTTAATTAAGCAGAGTATATCACAATATGTGACATATGTCAATAAAGCCGACATTGAAATTACATAAAAAGTTGACAAAACTCTGACTATCTGATATAATGTGCACAAGAAATTATTAAGACCAAATATAATTAATGTTTGGAATATAAAAATAAAAGGAGAAAAAAATGAAAATTTTAAAAAAAATCAATGAAATGGCAGCTCGGTATAAGGAACTTATAGAAAGAAGCGCGTTTCTTAAAAAGGAAATCGAATTTAACATTGGAATTGAAAAAAAAATAAAAGAAGAATTTGGTTTGGGGGTAGCAAATATAGAAAATCCAACGTTGAAAGAACTGTATAATGAGATTTATATTGTTCAAAGAGAAATTTCAAAGATAGAAAGAGAAGTATTTGAGATAAAAAAACTATTAGAAGAGATAGATCTTTCAGGCTCTTTAATAGAAGAAGAACTGGTTGAAAACTCTGATGAAAATTCCAAAGAAGA
>JAVXNL010000055.1:0-5426 GCA_036645795.1 Clostridia bacterium | reverse complement strand
AGATATCTCATCTTAATTGATGCGTATATTAGGGCAAAGAAAGGGTATAATCCGAATGGCCAGGATTATACAGGATTGAAGTTACTCGCATAACAAAAAAAGAATTCACTTAATTGTGAATTCTTTTTTTGTCTATTTGCTTGGAGAGTTAAATGCATCAAATATTATTTTTAAAATGTTATCACCAATTAAACTATTTATAATAAGTATTCCTAAAATCACAAATATTAGTGAAATAATAGACTTAATTATATTTATTCTATATTTATATAAAAGTGAAATAAAAAAATTATTGTGCATATGCTCGTTTTCAAGTTGTTGTGTATTTTGGCTATGTTGATATTGATAGTTTATTTTATCTTCAGATACAAATCTTGGAACTTCTGGAACTCTAGATTGTTCCATAACTTGATTGTATTCATTTAAATCTATACCAGATAAAAAATGTTCAATAAGTTGTTCTTTTTTTTGTAAAAGAGCTTTTAATGAATTGTTTTCTAAAATTATTTTTTCTAATTCTTCATTAGGTTTATTTGCTTCATCTAATTTTTCTTGTTTTAAAGCTTCATCATATTCAGCTCTTTTCACTTTATCAGATAAGATTTCATAAGCTTCATTTAATTCTTTCATTTTATTTTCTGCATTATTTTTATCTTCATCTTTTGCTAAATCAGGATGATTATTTTTAATATGTATTTTAAATACTTTTTTTATTATTTCAGGTGTTGCTGTTTGGTTTACTTCTAAAATTTCATAATAGTTTTTCATTAATAATATACACCTCTCTTTAAATATTTCTTAATTAAATTTTAAGCTATTTAGTTTAGTTTGTCAATAGCGAGTTTAAATATATATTATTTTTAAGTAGATTTTAGTGTTTTTTTAGTTGAAAAATTTCATAATGTTATTTATTATATAGAGCATATTATAATTCAAAAGTGTTTACTTTTTTTAAAAGTAAGAAATAGTAACCTAAATTTTGTGCTATTCACATATAAATGAAATATAATCATTGACAAAAGTTTAAATAAAGTATAAAATACTTTATATAGTATGACGTGTAAGGGGATGAAATTGTGAAAAAAAGCGAAAACAAAAAACGGAATAACACTTGCAATACTTGTTATAACTGTTATAATAGCAACTCTTATTATATCAGCTGTAGCAATATCATATAGTTCTATAAAAGAATCAACTAGAAAAAAAGAATTTGGGAAAGAAATATATACTGTGCAAAAATTAGTAGAAAAATATGAATTTGAAAATGGAAAGTTTCCTATAGAAGGAGAAGTAGAGATAAATTTAAATAATATAAATATAGATGAGAGAACACAATTTGCAAATGAACCTGGGTTTAAAACAGGTAAAGTAGTGTTACAAAAAATAAATTTATATGAAGCAGGAATTGAGACTATAACAAGAGGAAGAACTGAAAAATCAGATCTTAGTGATGTATACTTAGTATCACTTTCAACAGGTAGTGTATACTATCAAAAAGGCGAAAAAATAGGTAATAGACTATATTACACATTAACTAATGAACTAAAAGCAGAAATTGGTATTTAAAAAGAGGTATTTGAATATGAAAATAAATAAAAACAAAAGGGGTATAACACTTATAGTGCTTACGGTTACAATTATTGTAATGACCATATTACTTACTGCTGTTACAATATCTGGAGTAGGTTCTATAAATAACGCAAAGAAGCTAAAGTTTGGAACAGAGCTTTGCTTTATGCAAGAGATGGTAGATTCATATAAGTTAAATAATGAGGGAACCTATCCTGTAAATAATATTGTAACTCTTGATATATCAGGTGTTACAAATAAAGCACGTTTACAGTTTGATGGAGAAGTGATAAATTCAAATAAAGTAACACTTTATGAAATAAATGGAACTCTTCTTGGTAAAACAGATACAATATATGGAAATAAAAAAAGTTTTGATGATATATATGCGGTATCAAAAGATACTGGTAGAGTATATTTTGTAAAAGGGCTTAAAGTTGCAGGAAACACATATTATACGTTAACTGAAGACTTAAAGAAAAAAACAGGGTATATAGAAAACACATCAACTGCAATAAATAGAGATGGAATAATATTTACTCCATCAACACTTGAGTGGACATCAAAAGCTGTAAATACTACTGTAAAAGTGCCATTAAAATATACTAATGTATCTGTTAGAGTAAAGCAAACCGGAAAAGCAGATGTTACACTTTCAGGTACTGCTAATGGAGCACATATAATATATACAGCTAATACTTTAGGAGTATATGAAATATTAGTAACATATAAAAAGATAGGAGATTTAAATAATTATTCTCAAACATTTAATGTTTTAAATTATGATGATCAAAAACCATCTCTTAGTTTTGGTGAACAAAAAAAAGTAAAACAAAATGGTGAAAATAGCAGCTTTGTATATATAAATATAGCAAATAGTACAGATGATAAAAGTGGTGTTAAAGTAATAAAATATGAAAATGTAAAATTAAATGATAGTCAAAAAAACACATATTTTAAAACAAATGGCGCTGAAGTAAAAGAAAATGTAATAAAAATATCGGACTCATCTTCATATGTGACAGTGTATATAGAAGACAATGCAGGGAATTTTCAAATTTATGAACGCGCTGTTAGCGCAATGCCTACATATGAAAATTATATAAAGGATGGTTTAGTGTTATTACTAGATGGTCAAAATAACACGTTAAATGGTCATAGTACAGATACAACAATTTGGAAAGATTTAAGTGGAAATGGAAATGATGCAACGCTACATAACTTTAAAAATACAGAGAATAGCGGATGGGGAAGTAATAAACTAGTATTTGATGGTATAAATAATTGTGCTAGTGTAGAAAATAGCCAAACTCTTAAGATAATAGATCAGACAATAGAGATTGTAGTAAATAAAAAAGCAGTAGTAAAAAACAATAGAAGTATCTTCTTTGTAAAATGGTATGGATATACAATGGAATTTAATCCGGATAATTCTATTAGTTACGGAAGAAGTAATGTAGGTCAAGCCGGCTATCTAAAAGCTAATGAGAACTCACAACTTGGTAGAACAACACATATTGGTGGAACTTTTAATGGAAAAACACAAAACATATATATAAATGGAAAGAAAAGTAATTCGCAAAATGTAACATCTGCTGGAAATGTTGATAATGCTTCACTTACTATCGGCACATACAGGGATAATTGTTATTTAAATGGTGAAATATACTCAATACGTATGTATAACAAACAATTAACAGATGAACAAATAGCACAAAACTATGAAATAGACAAGGTAAGATTTGGACTTTAAAAGAAGGGAGGGCAGTATATATGAAGAATACTTTTAAAAATGGGTTTTCGCTAATTGCATTAGGTGCAACGGTAACTATTATGGTAATACTTTTAACTACTGTTGTAATATCTGGTGTTAATACATCAAATACAGCAAAAAAATTGGCATTTGGAACAGAGATTGACTCTTTGCAAACTTCTGTAGATGCATATGCGGATAAAAATGATGCAATATATCCTACTCTAAATTCTATTATTGTTGATGTGTCTCATTTATCAGCTTTTTCTAAAAGCCAGTTTGAGGTAAATGAAGGAGCAATACAGGGTCAAAAAGTATTGCTATATGAAATAGATTATGAAAAAATAAATGTAGGCGGTCTTAAATATGGAAACAAAAAGGATGGTGCAAATGATATTTACTGTGTATCAGCAAAATCTGGAAAAGTATATTATGCCAAAGGCTTAAAAATAGGTACTAATATGTATTTTACAATGACAGAAGAACTTACTAATCTGCTTAACTATAACAAAGATAAAAATGTAAGGTTGTCTGGAACACCAATAATATTTGAACCGAGTAAAACAGAGTGGACAAGCACTAATGTTTCAGTAAAGGTAAAAATACCAGTATCTTGCACAGTACTGTCAGTTACATCAAATGGTGAAACAATTTTGCGTGATAGTGCAGCAAGTAATGCAACATATAACATATATAATGCAACAACAGTTGGAAACTATACTATAGTTGTAAAATATAAAGAAAGTGCTACATCTACAGAAGAAAAAGCTGCGACATATGCCGTTACAAATGTAGATACAGAGTCACCTATTTTAACACTTGATACAAAAAACATGAAGAGTTCAGAAAATAATAACGAAAATATAATTGGATATATAAAGATAAATAGTAAAACAGATAATATAAGTGGCATAAAAATGATAAAATATGAAACAGATAAAGTAGAAAAAAGTATATATGACTATTTTCAAAAAGGTGGAATAGAAGTTAAAAATGATATAATATCTATTCCTAAAGGTACACGTAATGTTACGGTATATATACAAGATAGAGCTGGGAACTATAGAGTATATACGGTACAGGTAAGTGACACTATGAGTGCGCAAAACTATGTAAAAGATGGCCTTATACTTCTATTAGATGCACAAAACAATACAGGAAACGGACATGGTACAAATATAACTACATGGAAAGATTTAAGTGGTAATGGAAATGATGGTCTATTAACTGGATTTAACTTTAATGCTTCTAGTGGTTGGGATACTGATTCTCTTACATTTGATGGTGTAGATGATATTGTAAGTACTGTAAAAAATCTAGACTATAAAAATTCAAAAGCTATGAGCGTAGAGTTTGTAGTAGCTCCTTTAACAGACAAAGAACAACTTATAATAGAATCATCGGATAATTCAAATAATTATTATGGCGCTTACTATATTAATACAAAAGAATTTAGTGGTGTAGATGATATTACACTTGCTATGAAATTTAATAATCCTACTGAAGGCCGAGTAATTAATCATAAAAGAGTACAAGGTATATATGCTTTAAATAAATTTGGTTCATATTCTACTTCATTTGATTCAGAGCGAGTATATAATAAATACATATCAATATCTTTTAATGGAAATGAAAAAGAGTGCGAGGGTTTGGGTAATTCAAGTTCTAATAATTTTGAAAATAATGTATCTCGTAGATTACTTGGTAATTATAAGTTATATATAGGTGGGAGAGGTTTAACTACTAACCCACTTTATTCCAATATTAAAGTGAAAAGTATAAGAGTATATAATAAAACATTAACACAACAACAAATAAAGGCAAATTATGATGTAGATAATCAAAGATTTGGTATATAGAAATATCTTTTAAAATATTTAGTGAGTTTTCTTAATATGAAAAATGATAAAATAAAAATATAAAAAGCAAAAAAGATAAAATAAAAAAACAGAAAAAAGCAGAAAAAATAAAAAAAGAACAAAATTAAATTTAGTGCGAGAGTATCGACCGAGGCTCTCGCACTAAACAACAAGTTATATGAAAAAGCAATAAAAATCATAAAAAGACTTGAATAATTTAAAAATATATACTAAAATATAGATAT
>JAVXNL010000054.1:0-7262 GCA_036645795.1 Clostridia bacterium | reverse complement strand
TTTGATCAAGTACATTCATTCCTTCTATTTCTGGTGCTATTATATCATTTACATTATCTACTGCTGTAAGTGTTCCTTTTCCTTGATATCTTGATTTATCATTATCTCTTAATTCAACAGCTTCAAAAGCTCCTGTAGATGCTCCTGATGGAACAATTGCACGTCCAAAATATCCGCCTTCAACTTCAACTTCTACCTCTATTGTTGGATTTCCTCTTGAATCTAATACCTCTCTTGCATAAACTGATTCAACTTCTAAATATTGTTTCATAAATAATTCCCCTTTCAACTATCTTTATATAATTTTTAAATTATATCTTATTTATTCCTTTTTGCAAGGATTTTTCAAAATTTGTAAGATCTACATTTTTCTTTTTTTCTTCTAATCCTTCCATATAGCCCTGCTTTCCTCTAGCAATTTTCAAAAGCGATTTTTTTTCTTGTTTTTCTTGTTCTAATCTTTTTTTTAACTTTTCAAATTCATCTTGTTCTTTTATTCTGTTTTCTAAATTTAGACTATCTAGTGCATGTTTATCTCTTTGTAAAAGCTTTGACTCATATGCTATATATATTGTATCTTCTTTTATATCTTGATTATAGCTTTCTAAAAGCTCTTCACAGTCTGAGTGTGCCTCAAAAGTATCTAGTATATTTTGACACATTCCGAAGCATTTCTCGTCTATAATCGCCCCAATCAGGCAAATATTCTTTTTTTCTAGTTTTTGCTATCATAAATGAAATATTCATAGCAAGGGTTACAAATCTCTCCTTAGTTATTTTTCCATTTAATAAATCATTTCTTAAATTTTTAAACATCGCTATAGTCTCTTCTTTTACATACTTTGTTACCTCTTTTGCATTTTCTATTTCTTCTTGTCTTTTTTCTTCTATTAATTTTCTTTTTTCTTCTTTTTTCTTTTTATATTTAATTTCTTCTTTCCTTTTTTTAGTTATTATTTTAAAATTTTTATTGTCTATTTTAGCACCACAATTTGGGCATTTTGAAATTGTTGTTATTTTTTTCTTTTGCTCTATTTCATCAAAAACAAAACCACATTTTAAACATTCAAATATATAATATTTGATTTCTTGTTCTTGTTCTTCTTCAGGCTCTTTTGATTCAAATTCTTCTGGATGTATTATTATATTTGTATAATACTCACTATCTGTAATAAAATCGTCTCTTGTTTTATATTCATTTTTATCTTTTTCCATAAATACCACCTCAAAACATTTTCAATATTATTTTTTGATTTATTGTTTTGTTTTTTACTTATTTATTTCCACTAAACTTTCTCCTGTCATCTCTTCTGGTATAGGTTCTCCCATAAGAGATAATAGCGTTGGTGATATATCACATAACCTTCCGTCTTTTAAACTTTTTATTCTATCTGATACAACTATAAGAGGAACTGTAAACGTTGAGTGTGAAGTTATTGCTTCTCCTGTTTTTAAGTCTAGCATATATTCACAATTTCCATGATCTGCACTTATTAATGCTTCACCGCCAACTTCATTTAATTTTGATATTACTTTTCCAATGCACTCATCTAATACTTCTACTGCCTCAATTGCTTTTTCTAAAACTCCGGTATGACCAACCATGTCTCCATTTGCATAGTTCATTATTATACAATCATATTTTTTACTATCTATTGCCTCAATTGCTTTTTTTGTCACCTCATAAGCCGACATTTCAGGTTTTAAATCATATGTAGCAACATGTGGAGAATGTACTAGATATCTATCTTCGCCAACATATGGAGTCTCTTCTCCTCCGTTAAAGAAAAAAGTAACGTGTGCATATTTTTCTGTTTCAGCAAGTCTTAATTGTGTATACCCAAGAGTTGATATATACTCACCAAAAGTATTACTTAGACTTTCTGGTGAATATGCAACTCTTACATGTTTAAATTTTTCATCATAACATGTCATTGTTACAAAAACTAAATTCTCTATTTTTTTTGTTTCAAATTCACTAAACGTTGATTGTGTTATAGCCCTAGTTAACTCTCTTGCTCTATCTGGTCTGAAATTAAAAAATATTACAGAATCATTGTCTGAGATTTTCCCTACTGGATTTGTAGTCTCATCTGTTATTACTATTGGTTTTATAAACTCATCAAACTCTTGAGCCTCGTATGAGTTTTCTACTGCTTTTTGCACAGTTTTAAAGTTATTGCCAACGCCTTGTACTATTGCATCATATGCAAGTTTTACTCTATCCCACCTGTTGTCTCTATCCATTGCATAATATCTTCCTGATATGGTAGCAATCTTTCCTATACCGTAATTGTTTTATTTTATCTTCTAATTTTTTTAGATAATCTACAGCAGATGTTGGGTGTGTATCTCTTCCATCAGTTATAGCATGTATATATACATTTTCTATCCCTATTTCTTTTGCCATTTCAAGCAAAGCATATAAATGAGATATATGACTATGGACTCCACCATCTGATACAAGACCTAGTAAATGTAAGTTTGATTTGTTTTTATATACATTTTTCATTGCACTAACTAACGTTTTATTTTTAAAAAAATCTTTATCTTTAATTTCTTTTGTTATTCTTGTAAGCTCTTGATATACAATTCTTCCTGCTCCTATATTAGTGTGACCTACTTCTGAGTTTCCCATTTGTCCTTCAGGTAACCCCACATCTAGTCCACTTGTTTTTATATATGTATTTGGGTATTTAGATATATATCTATCTAAATTAGGAGTCTTTGCAAGTTTAAAGGCATTTCCTTTTTCTTCATCATTTAATCCTACTCCATCCATTACCATAAGTAAATATTGTCTATTTCCATGCATTACTTTATACACCACTTTCTACTGCTTTACACAGCTTATATATTATATCACTTTTTTTAGTAATTTACAATAGCAACAAAGTCATTTGTAAGACTAGCGCCTCCAACTAGAGCTCCATCTATATCTTCTTGCTCTAATAGCTCTTTTGTATTTGAAGGCTTTACACTACCACCATATAGTATTTTTATATTATCTGCAACATTACCTTCATATATACCAGCTATTTCATTACGTATAAACTTACACATTTCTTCTGCCTCAGCAGTTGTGGCTGTTATTCCTGTACCTATTGCCCATATTGGTTCATAGGCAATTACAACTTTTTTCTTTATATACTTTGCATCAATTCCGTCTAATGCTTTTTTTAGTTGCAAAGATATTACTTCGAAATGTTTTTTTGTATCTCTTTGCTCTTTTGTCTCACCTACACAAACTATCGGTATTATATCTTTTTCTAATAATTTTTTTGCTTTTCTATTTACACTCTCATTTGTTTCACCAAACATTTGCCTTCTCTCACTATGTCCTATTATACAGTATTTAACACCAACTGAGAGTAGCATATCAGCAGATACTTCTCCGGTGAATGCACCTTTATCTTCATAATATACATTTTGAGCTCCAAGCAATATTTTAGTACCCTCTATTAAATCAGATACTTTTTCTAAAACAATATTATTTGGACATATAACTACATCTACTTGTTCTATATTAATTCTTGATTTTATTTCTTCCACAAAATTTTCTGCCTGACTTAGTGTATTATTCATTTTCCAATTTCCTGCTATTAATTTTTTTCTCATTTCTACCTCCCGTTAATTAAGTATTATTTTATTTGTAAAATCTTTATCTAAACTCCAATTAGGTTCAATTTCTTTTAATGCAAATCTAAATTTTAAAGCTCCTGTATTATCTACACTCCAATTACCATTCCATTCTTGAGGCCTATATGCACCAACTTTACTCCAATCGTTTGTTACAAGTTCAGTATTTATATTTTCTGATAATTTACTAAAAGAGTCTTTTTCAAGGGTTGAGTTATTTAATATATACATGCCTATGCTTGTCTGTATGGCATCATAGTCTGTTAAAAATTTTTCTTTCATGCCATCTTTATTATATTCGTTTAATAACTCTGTTGTATACTTTTTTGCGTTTAGCTTGCTTATATCAGTACCAGAATCTACCTTTTCTTTTTTATTCACAAAAAATATAGTAACTATAACTATAGCAATAATAAAAAGTATAATACCTATAAACAAGCAAAACTTAGGTATGTTTACACTATATTTCCTGCTTGATTTTTCTTGTTTTGATTTTATTTGTTTCTTTTTGTCTTCCATTTTATTCCTCAACATTCTTCTTTTTTAAAGAAATTTCAAACCTTTTTTATTTCAACATTATAGCAATTTTAATTTTTATTTTCTATAGCCTCTATTCCTGGTAATTTTTTACCTTCCATAAATTCTAGAGATGCTCCTCCACCAGTTGATACATGTGTCATTTTATCTTCCATACCAAATATTTCTACAGCTGCTGCGCTATCTCCGCCTCCAACTATTGTAATACCGTTACATTTTGACATTGCATCAATTATCTGTTTTGTTCCATTAGAAAATTTACTATATTCAAAAGCACCTACTGGTCCGTTTAAGAAAACCATTTTTGCCTTAAGTATTTCTAAGCAATATGTTTTTATAGTATCTGGTCCTATATCTAGTCCTATATAGTCTTTTGGAATATCTTCTTGTTTTACTATTTGTATGTCTGCTATATTTGATATTTCATCTGCAACAACTATGTCTGTTGGAAATAGTATTTTTATGTTTTTGTCTTTTGCTTTCATCAATATTTTTTTTGCTATATCTATCTTGTCATCTTCACAAAGTGATTTTCCAATTTCTATGCCTTGTGCTTTCATAAATGTAAAAGCCATACCGTCCTCCTATAAGGAGAGTATCTACTCTATCTAAAAATGAATCTAGCACACCTATTTTACTAGATACTTTTGAACCTCCAACTATTGCTACAAACGGTCTTTTAGGTTCATACATAGCCTCACCTAAGAACTTCATTTCTTTTTCTATTAAAAAGCCACATACTGATGGCAAATACTTAGTAACTCCTACATTTGAAGCATGAGCTCTATGAGCAGTACCAAAAGCATCATTTACAAATACTTCTCCAAGAGATGCAAGAGCACGAGAAAAGTTCTCATCATTTTCTTCTTCTTCTTTATACATTCTTGTATTTTCTAGAAGTATTACATCTTGTGGTTTCATATTTTCTACTATATGTTTTGTTTTGGTTGAAAGAATATCTTTTACAAGCAAAACTTCTTTCCCTAGAAGCTCTGATAGCCTTATAGCAACAGGCTGTAATGTTTTATCTTGACCGGTTTTACCTATATGTGAACAAAGTATTACTTTTGCTCCAGCACTTACTAGATAGTTTATCGTTTTAAGTGACTCTACTATTCTTTTATCACTAGTTATTTTAGTTGAATCCTCCTTACTTAAAGGTACATTAAAGTCACATCTTACTAAAACTCTTTTCCCATTTACTTCAATATCTTTTACTGTTTTTTTGTTTAACATACAAATTCCACCTTTCAAAATTTGTCTTTAGGACAAAATGTGGCTGGCTTAAAAACACTCTAAACCAGCCCTCTTCATTGTTATTTTTTCCTATACATATTTTTTACTATATATTATTTATTATCTACTACTAACATATGCTCCATTAAATCTATTACTTTATTTGAATAACCCCATTCATTATCATACCAAGATACAAGCTTTACAAAATTGTCATTTAGAGCAATTCCTGCCTTAACGTCAAATATAGATGTATGAGGATCATGTATAAAGTCAGAAGAAACTACTAAATCTTCAGTCCAATCCATAATTCCTTTTAATTCATTATCACATGCTGTTTTAACCGCTTGTACTATTTCTTCGTATGTTGCAGCCTTTTGTAATGTACAAGTAAGATCTACAACTGATACATCAAGAGTTGGCACTCTAAATGACATTCCTGTTAACTTTCCAGCAAGAGATGGTATAACTTTACCAACTGCTTTTGCTGCTCCTGTAGATGATGGAATGATATTATATGTTGCAGCTCTTCCACCTCGCCAATCTTTATGTGATGGACCATCTACTGTTTTTTGTGTTGCTGTAACAGAATGTACAGTTGTCATTAATCCTTCTTTTATTCCAAAACTATCATTTACAACTTTAGCAAGTGGTGCTAAACAGTTTGTTGTACATGATGCATTTGATACGACATTCATATCCTTAGTATAGTCTTTATGATTCACTCCCATTACAAACATAGGAGCATCTTTTGATGGCGCAGATACTATTACTTTTTTAGCGCCACCAACTAAATGAGCCGAAGCTGCTTCTATAGTTGTAAACACTCCAGATGATTCAACAACATAGTCTACTCCTGCCTCTTTCCACGGTATTTGACTTGGTTCTTTATAGTTGTATACTTTTATTTTAGCTCCATTTACTAAAAGGTTATCCCCCTCTATTTTTATATCAGCATTAAATTTTCCATGTATTGTATCATATGTAAGCATATATTTCATATATTCTATATCAACAAACGGATCATTTATTGCAAGTACATCCACATTATCTCTTTCTAGCGATGCCCTCATCACAAGTCTTCCAATTCTTCCAAATCCATTAATTCCTAATTTTATATTCATATATATTCCCCTTTCTATTTATATATATATTGTACATCAATACTTATTATTTTTCAATAGTCAAAACCAAATTTATTTCTTTTTTTACAAAAACATGTTACTATTTACTATTTTAAAAAATTATTATTTGCAAAGTACAATAAATACATAATTTAAAATTATTGTTATACACTATATTTTCTTGCAACTTAGATTATATAACACTCTCTTCACATCAAGTGCACATTTATGAATTCCATATACTAAAACACTTAAAACATTTTAGTATATTCCAGCCGTAAAACATCCTCACATCCTAATTTAGTTCTTCTACAGCCAGCCTTGTTTAATTTTTTAGCCTATGCCAAAACAGTGGTCTGTGCTACAAGCATGCGTATTTCAAACATTTGTTATACACATCTTTTTTTATTTAATGTAAAGCCCGGCACGAAAACCAACATTAGTGCTCGTATAGCCAATAGGAAGGTAGCCACGATGAGACGCCGAGTAGTCACTGCCAGAACGGTTGTAACAACCAGAGCGAATAACAGGATAGGTCGTTGAATAAGATTCCATTGTCCATTCCCATACATTTCCAGCTAAATCATATAT
Source organism: Clostridia bacterium (assembly GCA_036645795.1). Taxonomy (GTDB): domain Bacteria; phylum Bacillota; class Clostridia; order TANB77; family CAG-465; genus CAG-465. The sequence goes on along the minus strand of JAVXNL010000054.1, from coordinate 135 downwards.
GTTTTTCGTACTCCAACTATCTAATGCTCCAGATTTTGCAGGAGTATTTGGTGTTACCTTTCCTCTATCTAAATTATTATTATGGTTTCCCCAAGTAGTACTATCTTTTATCAAATCTTTTGTTTTACCTCCACT
>JAVXNL010000053.1:0-7359 GCA_036645795.1 Clostridia bacterium | reverse complement strand
AATATTTATAAATCAAGCTAAATTAAGAAAAAAATTATATTTTTATATTGACATTAACAGGAATAAATTGTAACCATAACTTTTATCCGTTTCTTGAAGGAAGTATTAAAACTAGAAAAGATAATAATAGAGAATATGTAGCAGGTTGGAATAAAAGTATTAGTAGAAATACAATAGTTTCGGCAGAAAAGTTAAAATTGCAAAATACGTTGAATTGTGGTATAATATTTAAAGATAGAAGTAAATTAAATAGTATTATACCAAAAGGTACAAATTTTGAAGATGTACGTATTATAGCAGGTAGAGGCTCTAAAATAGAAATTGAAAAGGTTAAGTATTTAATTAAGTTATGCGGCGGTTAAAAAGAGAAATGGCAAAAAATAGGCGGAATAATTAAAACAAGCAATTTTAAATATGATATACATTGGTGGCAATATGACAATAATAAATATGATGAAAAAATAAAGGTTAAATATATAGGGGAAACGTTTGGTGCGTTAAGCTTAACAAATAATAAAATATATGAATGTATTGAAGTTGATGAATTAACAGATATGTTAAGAATAATAGATGATAGTGAGGAAGATTACTTATATTCTGCAATAAATCCAAAATCATTAACCGAAGCTATAAAATGTGGAATCTGGGAAATAATTGAAGATGATGAAAATAATACGCTGGCAAAGTTGTTTGAACGAATAAAATTATAGTTAATAAGAGTTACAGAAATGTAGCTCTTTTATTATGTCCAAATAATATATTAAATTAGTTAATTTAGAGTTAGAAATAAAAGCTAACTCTTTTTTATATGTCCGAAACGACATTAAACTAAGTCGAAGCTGTAGACTTAAAATACAACACAACAAGAGATAGAGAACTCTTATAAAAGCTCAGTTGAAAGGAGTCTTATTTATGAAGACAGAAGATTTAAAAGGTTTAGGATTAAGCGATGAGCAAATTCTAAAAGTTATGGTTGAAAATGGGGTAATGGGCAAGACCGAAAAGGTAGACTTGCTAACGCTGGTTATAATGCCACAGAAATACAAAATAGAGTAAATCAATTGTTAAAATAACTGAGCTGTTTTGTCTGCTACGTGTTTACTGCTTGTTTGCTACATACCTAATTTTGTACAATTTTATACGTTTTCGTAGGCGTTTTAAAATATAAGAAAACCAGCAACCACTTATGGTTGCCGGTTTTTGATAATTTTTGAAACTATCTTTTAGAAAATTGTGGCGCTTTTCTCGCTTTTTTAAGGCCATATTTTCTTCTTTCTTTTACTCTAGAATCTCTAGTTAAAAGACCATTTCTTTTTAATATAGTACGTATTTCAGGGTCAGTTGTTGATAAAGCTTTTGCTATACCATGTGCCAAAGCACCAGCTTGACCTGCGAAACCGCCACCACGTGTTGTTGCAATAACATCATATTTTTCCATTAAGTTTGAAACTTTAAAAGGTTTTAATACTATAGCTTTTAAAGTATCTAAGTTATAAACTTCATTCATATCTTTTTTATTAATAGTTATTTTTCCAGTACCTGGAATTATATTTACTCTAGCAATAGATGATTTTCTTTTACCTGTTGCATATATATATTCTTTATTTGCCATCTTTTATACCCTCCTAAAAATTCCATATTTCAGGTTGTTGAGCTTCTTGATTATGCTCTTGACCTTTATATGCTTTTAATTTACTAAACATGTTTCTACCTAAAGTGTTTTTAGGTAACATACCTTTTACAGCAGCCTCTAACGCTCTGTCAGAGTTTTTAGCCATAAAATCTTTATAAACAGTTTCTTTTAAACCACCAATATAACCAGTATGATGTCTGTGCATTTTTTGGTTTATTTTATTTCCTGTTAAAACTATTTTATCTGTGTTTATAACTATAACATAATCACCACAATCTAAATGTGTAGAATATGTTGGTTTGTGTTTTCCTCTTAATAGCTTAGCTACTTCAGTAGAAACTCTACCGAGAGGTTTATTGGCAGCATCTATTATGTACCATTTTCTTTCAATCTCTTTTGCTTTTACGCTATGTGTAGTATTGTTCATAATCTGAATTTCCTCCTAATTAAAAATATAAAAATTTAGTTTATCAAACTTTTCCGGGATCAAGCCGATCAACTATGTAATACTCATATATTATACATTTAAAACAAATAAAAGTCAATAAAAACAAACAAATTGGTGATTAAAACATATAAAAACAATGTTATTTTCAAAATATAGTACGTAAAATAGAACTTTGAAATTAAAAAGCAAAAAAAAAAGAAATTAAAAAACAAAAAAAAGAAAATCTATTGCATATTTTCAATCTTTATAGTAATATATAAGTAGATATTGGAAATAATATTTAAAGTTTTGTAAAGAGAGGTTTTATAAATGAGTGATTATAGTAAAGAATTTCAAGAGGCTTTTAGTGATGAGCTTGGAATGAATACAGAAAATATAGAAACAGATTTGATGGATTTAAAAGAAAGTTCTAAAATAAAGAGTTTAATTGGAAAGTTGAAGTTATATAAAAGCAACCCTGAAGAAATAACTAATATATATACAGAAATTTTAGAAGATGATAATGTAGCGTTTATTTTAACTAGGATTAGTCAAGATAGAATATTTTTTGAACAATTTCCAGAATTTTATGAAAAAAATGAATATGGAGAAAATATAATAAACTGTCAGCAAAATTCAAATTATCACAAATTTGGTGTGTTTAAACATATTTTAACAACAATAGAGTCTGTTGGAAATCCACAGATTCCAATAGGAGATTGGCAAAAGAAGATACTAAAATGGACTATGTTTTTACATGATATTGGAAAACCTTATGTAAAAACAATATCTGAAGATGGTACCGAGAGTTTTGCAGGTCATGATGATAAGTCTGTAGAACTTGGAAAAGTAATTTTAGATAGGTTGTATTTTACTGATGAAGAAAAAAAGATAATTTTAACTTTAGTAAAGTATCATGATAAATATTTAAATGAAGGCGAGATAACTTATGATAATATGAAGTTTTTAGCAAACGAGTTAGAAAATAATAAAGAATTGTTTTATCTTTTAATTGATGTAAAAGATTCAGATGCAAGAGCTAAAAGTTTAGAGGTGTACAATAAGTACAAAATAACCAAAACTAAGTATATAGAGTTTATTAATTCATATTTTGTATATAATGAAGAAAGAGAAATATCTGTAAGCTCAGATACTGATACAACAGAAGAAACATCAATTGATATAGCAGATATGCAACAATCTGAACTTGATAATTTAGTAGACTGTGTTATAAATAGAAAATGTGTTACTGTTTTGTATCAACCAGTCATAGATTTAAAAATGAAAAAGGTATATGGATATGAAATATTTACAAAGATAGAGACTACTAAAAAAGTAGACGTAGTTGAGTTTTTAAATTATACAAAAGACGTAGGTAAATATGATAAAGTTCAACAAGTATTGCTAGTAAATGGTATTGATGCATTTGAGAGCGTAAAGACTAAAGAGGCAAAGACTTTATTTGTAAATTCTGATTTAATGAGTTATCAAAAATATATAAATAAACCAAGGCTATATGATATGATGGGTAGAAATAATATTATTTTGGAACTACATAATTATGATAAAAAAGATTTAACTGTAATGCAAGAAATAATTGACGTAATACATGAAAATAAAGGATTTGTAGCACTTGATAATTTTGGCTCTGGTTCTATTTCTATAGATGATATGAACATGATAGATGTAGATTATATAGTGCCTGATATGGCTTTGGTAAAAGACATTCAAACAGATACTGCAAAACAAAAATATTTAGCTGATTTGGTAACATATTCTATTTCAAAGGGCAGTAAAGTAATTGTTGTAGGAATAGAAAATAAAGAAAGTCTTGATGTTATAAGAAAACTTGGAGTTAGATATGTACAAGGATATTATTTCCAAAAGCCGCGCGAGTCTATAAATATAATAAATGGAAAATTAGAATCTATGATATCAACAGTCTCTGATGATGGTGTATCATAAAACTAGGTATTTTAAAATAGTGTAAATTAAAATTAAAAGCTATAAATTAGATAAACGAAATCAAAGTGAGTAATAAACAATTACAAGCTTTGATTTTTATTATTAAATATATTTAATCAAAATTAATAAAGAATTTTAATTAATGTATTGAATAATTTATAATTATATATTAAAATATAGTGAGTATTTAAAATAAAGTAATAAAGATAAAGAGTTTTTTATAAAGCTAGCCCTAAAAGAGGTAAATATATGAAAATCAATGAAAAAGAGAATAAAGTTGGAAATGAGAGCGAAAATAATGAGTTATTAAAAAAAAGTATAATAGAACAGCAAGATTTGTTGATATATTATTCACAAAATTCTTTCGAAGAATGTACAAGAAGTGATGAGTTTTTTGGTATTACTACAGATGTCTTTGAAAACTTAATTGAAACTATTGTAAAAGATGAAGAATTATTAGATAAAATATCAACTCCTAATATACTTCTTATGATAGAAGATTTAGATGTTACTAAAGAAGTTATTGAGAGACTAAAGGACATATATCTAGATAGAATTGAAAACGGCGATAATATGAATGCACGTGGGACTATAGAGTTTGAAGCGCTTGGCGCTAAATCATATTCTGTTGATAGAGCTTTTTTGAAATTTACTCAAAAACAGACTGATAAGATAGTTGAAATTACACAAAACAAATTTAGTTCAATAAAAGATAGTGATATACAAAAAATGTTTGAAAAAGAAGGCTTATTACTTAAATCTAATTTTTTAGAATATTATCAAAAAGGAGATATAAGTGAAGATAAAATCAAATATTTAAAAGAACAATTACAAAAGCATGGTTCTTTGAACGAAAATTTTAATTTTGGAATGCTTCAAGATGATATATTTTCTTTAGGAGAAGAGTTTGTTGAAAAAATAATAAAATATCCAAATATTAGCTATAAAGTAGTTATGTTACATGATAATAATAAAGAACTATTTAATGTCTTTAAGCAGATATATGAAAATTATAATAATACAAAATCCCCTTATGAAACTTTACAAGTTATGGAAGCTCTTACATACTATCTTCCAAAACAATGCTATAATATAGATTTTAAAGAAAAAGGCGCAGTGTCTTATGAAATGCTAGACGATATTACCGCATGTTCAATAATGCATTTTAAAGATAAGGTTTCATCATGGATTAAAAAAAGTGACTTAGTCGATTATAATAAAGATTATGTGGAAACTCAAAATGAAAAATATGACGAATTATTTAAAAATGAGAAAGATTTTGCGAAACGAAAAGATATACTAATGAAAAAGTATTTTTCTATGTCACTTAATGAGTCGGAGAAGTTTTTAAAATCATATGGAGAAGATATAGAAAGTATTAAAATGGATTTAGAAAGTAGTGATTTAGAGACTATAAAAAGACTAAAAACTATAGTTTGTATGAAAAAAGAAGATGATACAAACAACAGGTTAGACACGTTATATAATAGTATAGATAAACAAATATCACCTATGAGTTGTATTAATATGGAAAAAAACTTATTAAATGCTTATGCTAAGACTTTTACAGATATTTTAGGTGAAACAGATAATCAAATACAAAATGAATTAATTAGAAAAGATGACGATATAAATGAAAAATTAAATGTAGTTAAATACAAAGATAAAGATATTCCGGTAATAAAGGCTGATAAAAAATTTGCTGTTTTAGTACATAGTTCAGATTCAGGGTTTATTGGAAAAAAGACTCTTAAAAATAATAGCTTTGTAGATAGTTTTGAAAAAGGTGAGGATTCATCTAATCATATAATATCATCTGCATATATAAATCAAGATTTTATGGGATGCGCACCAGTTAATGAAAATGGTGTAATGTATGGCTTTACAAATATACCAAGTGAGAAGATAACTATGATGGGAACATCTGATATAAATTCATTTGTGAGAGCTTTTGGATATTGTGCTAAAGATATAGAATGCAGATCTGCTAAAAGTTTATCATTTAACTCTAGAAGAGTATATAGCGAGGTTGGAATAGAACGAGATAAAACAAAACCTGATTATATAATTATATTTGATGATACCACAAAAGAGGTTTTGGAAAACTCATATAAAGCAGCATTAGAATATGGTATACCCATATATAGTATTGATAAATCAGAAGTAGAAAAAGAACAGATAAATAAATTAAAACTACTGCTTAATGATTTTGAAGAGACAAAAAATACAGAGGTATTAAAAGATATTATTACAAATTATGAGACTAATGCATCAGGATGGTTATTAAATAAAAGTAAGGATATATCTTTAGATGAAAGTGCAACGAGTAGTATAGATAATACAAGATTTGAAAAAGATTTTGATGATATTGGAAAAGATATTATAAAATCTATATATACTAATTTAGAAGAATTTACCAAAACACAAGATAAAGTAGATATTGAACAATATTTAGAAAAAATTAGAGGTATTATTGACGAAGAAAAAAAAACATATGATAATACTAGTGATTCAAAGCCTATAACAAAAACAGAAATGAAACTAGACTTTTCTAATATATTAGGTGTTTCTGAAAAAATACTATCTGCATTAGAAGATGTGAGTAAATATTCAAGAGTTGAAAAGGAAGTATCTATAAAAGTATTAGTTGCAGGTGCAATAGGTGATATATTACCTGAATATATTGAAGAAATAGATGCAAGAAGAAGAGAAAAAACAAAAAAACAAAATATTGATATGGAGGTGCTTCATGAGTAATGTATTCTCAATAGCTTGTACACAAATTACAGAAGTACTACAACATTTAAATATACAAGATTATAAAAAAATACCACAAGAAGAAATAGATTATTATAAAGGAAATAGTGATTTAGAGTATAGTTTTGTGTATGATAGAGATAAAAATAATATATCTAAAGAGGCAAAAGCTATAATACTTGTACTCTTTAGACAGTATTTTGCAAGCGATAAACAAAATACTATACTACAAAAAGCTCTAAAAGAAAATAAGAAAAATCAGGAATTGGCAAAAGAAAAATTAAGGAAAGATTTCAAAATTTAAAATAAGAAATGAGTTTTAAAATAAAAATAAAAACAGAAAATGTAGAAAAAGTAAAATAGAAAAAACAATAAAAAGCATAAAAAGACTTGAATAATTTCAAAATATATATTAAAATATAAATATGCAAGATGTAAATAAAGATTTAAATTAAACTACAAACAAAAGAAAGGTAGATATAAATGAAAAACATTATGTTAAACGAAAACTTTGAAAGTGATACGGGAGTACACACACACACACACACACACACACACACACACACACACACACACA
>JAVXNL010000052.1:0-7417 GCA_036645795.1 Clostridia bacterium | reverse complement strand
TTTATGATAATAGTTGACAAAACAACAAAGATGTTATATAATAATAAACGCTAAAAAAAATAAGAAAGAGGTAAAACATGAGAAACATGGAAAATAATAACCTTGAGAATGCAGTGAAATTATCACTGCAAATAGAAAGATTAAATGAGGCTATAGAAGAAACAAAAAGAGCTTCATCTAAAGATGAGATTTTAGAATACATTCACTTACTGCTAAACTCAGAAATTTTAGAAGTAAGTGCTCATATGTATTTAAAATATGCACTTCTTAGTATTGAAAAAGGTATTAAGAGGTTGGAATACGAGTTATTTCGAGATGAGATACTATATCATCTTGATTTTATAAAAGAGTTGATAAGTGTATCAACTGTGGAAAAAAACAAAAAAGGGTGGAAATCGAAAGATTGCCTGCCATTTGTAAAAAAAGAAAAGACTAGCGCTTAGGCGCTAGTTTTTTTGAACCCCCAATTATATAAGGTTTTATATAATTGGGTAAAATAATTATTCTGCTTTTTTTCTATAAGTATAGGTTATATGACAGTTACTATCAATTACATAGTAATAATCCTCAAATTGAATGTTTGCCATAGCGTTAGGAGAATATAATATAAATTCTCCTAACATTTTCAAATCAGTGCTTTTTTGTGTATTTTTTGGATTAATTGAGAAAATTTTAAGTGATTTATCTTTTTGTATAACAAGTATTTTTCCATTTACAATACTAAAATTATCACAATTTTCTTCTATAATCTTATCTTTCCATAAAACATCATAGCAAACTTTATTTGGGAATTCATCAATTTTACATACTTTAAAATTATTTTTTAAATCAAAACAGTCCGAGTACATTTTTAATACCTCCATTTGTTTAGTATTTTAAATATTTGTATTAATATAGTATATGCTATTTTTCTTTATATATGTATAAATCTTATTTTTTTGTATGCATAAAACTTTGTAGAGACAAGTATAATTAACTAGTAAGAAAATAAAAGGAGGAGATAACATGCAATACATTGTATTAGTTTTAACAATTATATCAATACTAATAGTTACTAAATTTCTATCTTGGCCATTAAAAAAGATATTTAAACTTTTGTTAAATATTTTCTTTGGTCTCTTGTGCATATTAGTAGTAAATACATTTGGAGTAAAGATAGGATTACATATACCATTTAATAGTATAACTGCTATAGTCTCAGGAGTTTTGGGACTGCCAGGAGTCTTATGTCTTATTATTTTAAATTATATTTTTTAATATGGTTTGAAATTTTAAGCTAAATTAAAAAGAAATTGAGTCAAAAACATAACACATTGTATATTAATCTATTAAATTGCAAAAAATATCTATAAGAAAAAATGGAGGTATTTGATGAAAAGTGGCAATTTGAAAAAATATACTATGTGTTTTTCATATATTTTTATTTTAATTGTTTTACTATATATATCATTAAATTATAGTAATATATTAACTCATGCAAAGTTTAGTATAGAAAGTTTAGTTTATGCTGAAACAAAATCTACACAAAGTTCTACCAGTACAAATAAGCCGGCTAAGACAAATGATATGGTTGATTTATTAGCTCGCCTTATAAACGGAGAAGCAAGAGGCGAATCTTACCAGGGGCAAGTTGCTGTGGGAGCTGTAGTTTTAAATAGAGTTAAAAGTTCTAAGTTTCCAAATACAATTTCTGGAGTTATATATCAAAATGGTCAATTTTCTTGCGTAAAAGACGGACAATTTGATAAACCTATGGAGAAAGACTCAACTGTATATAAAGCGGCGAAAGAGGCGATAAATGGTGCTGACCCAAGTAATGGAGCACTGTATTTCTATAATCCCAAAACAGCTAAAAGTAAATGGCTTTTTTCTTTAAAAACAATTACAACGATTGGTAGTCACAGATTTGCTATGGAGGAGCCGAAATGATAGAAAAATTTGAAATAAAAGTAAATAAGTGGAAAAGGAAAATAAATAAAAAAGCTTTAGGAGTTGCTATGTTTATGATATTTGGAGCAATCAGTATATTTGCAATGGATATGACAAATAATTATAAAAGGCAAAAACAACTTGCTCAAGATGGATATAACAAAGCAATGTATGAGATTGTAGGTTATATAAAAAACATAGAAATAGAGCTGAACAAACTTCAACTTACAAACACGACAAAGCTAACATCAACTACTCTTGCCAATATATGGAGACAATCAAATCTTGCAAAATCAAACTTAGAATCACTTCCAGTTAAACAAGAAGCAATGCAAAATGCTTCTAAGTATTTATCTCAATTAAGTGATTATTCTTATGTTTTGCTAAAACAAGTAGTATCTGGTAAAAGCATCTCACAAGAGGAGTATAAGCAGGTAGCAAACATGTATATTGAATCAAAAGAACTAGCTTTGGTAATGGAAGATATATATGATGATTTAAATATTGGAAGATTACACTGGGATGAATTACAAAAACAAGGAGATAAAGAACTTCCAAATGTAGAAGTAGCACAAGCTATTTCTAATGTTGAAAAAATAGATAAAACTTTTCAAGAATATGAAGGATTAATATATGATGGCGCATTCTCAGATCATTTACTTACACAATTACCAAAAGCACTTGGGCAAAATGAATTTAGTCAAGAAGAAGCAAAAGAGTATTTAAATGAGGTTTTTGGAAAAAATAATATAGAATATATAAAAGAGTTAGGAGAGTCATCAGGAAAAGTAGATTTATATAATTTTGAAATGAAACGAAAAAGTAGTGAGTGCATAAGTAATATATCGGTTACTAAAAAAGGTTGCAAAATATATCTTATGTTAGGTGATAGACGCGTAACTAAAAGTGAAATAGATATTGATAAAGCAAAAGAGTTAGGAAAAGAATTCTTAAAAAAACTTGGAATGGATAATATGAAAGATACATATTATTTAACAGTAGAAAATATGGCAATTATAAATTTTGCTCCATATCAAGAAGATACAATACTTTATCCCGATCTTGTAAAAGTAAAAATAGCACTAGATACCGGTGAGATATGTTCAATAGAGTCACAAGGATATTTATTTAATCATGAAATAAGAAAAGATTTAAATCCTAAAATATCAGAAGAAAAAGCAAAGGCTGTGATTAATAAAAACATAGAAATATCAAGTAGTAATTTGTGTATTATACCGACTGAATCTAAAACAGAAGTCCTTGCTTATGAATTTAAAGGTAAAAACTCAGAGCGAGAATTTTTAATATTTGTAAATGCTATAACAGGAGTGGAGGAAAAGATTCTTTTAATACTTAATACACCCGGAGGAATACTTACTATGTAGAAAAGTATTAGTAAAACATTTTTTTAAAAAAAGTATAAGTATATAAAAATTATAGAATAAAGCTATATAAAGCAAAATAGTAATTTGACAATTATAAAATGTTATGATATAATCGAATTATAATTATATATTAAAACCGTTGAAAAAGCAAAGTAAATTAAGATAACTATAATATAGAAAATACAAGTCGTTGGCTGGGAACTTGTTAATATAGCCTTAATTGAAATTTCACTTTGGAGGTCTTTTTTTGAACAAGATATATTTCTTTAATATATTTAAAAGTAGGGAAAAGCAGGTAAGCCTGTTATAGCTGTTTTTGAGTGCATCTATTAATAGGTGAATTTAGGTGGTAACGCGGAATTTAAGTCATTTCGTCCTTATAATAGGATGAGGTGGCTTATTTATTTTTGGAGGAGAAAAAATGGAAGAAAATATTGCAAAATTAGAAAAAAATGTGGGTGAGGAGTTAAGTATGGCTACAAGTACACAGCAATTAGAGAATATTCGCATAAAATATTTAGGAAAAAAAGGTCTTGTTATAGAACTTTTAAAACAATTAAAAAAAGTAGACGCAGAGAAAAGAAAAACTCTAGGACAAAACGCTAATAAATTAAGGGACTATATTATCCGAAACTTAGAAATCAAAAAAATAGAATTAAAAGATAGAGAAATAGAACTTGAAATGAGTAATGCAAGAGTTATAGATTTGACAGTACCTATTAATGAAAATATAGGTTCATTACATCCAATTACAATTGTTCAAAAGGAATTAGAAGATATTTTTACTTCTATGGGATTTACAATAGAAGATGGAAATGAAGTGGAAACAGAATATAATAACTTTGAAGCAGTAAATGTATCAAAGTTTCATCCTGCACGTGATATGCAAGATACATTTTGGCTAGAAAATGGAGAGCTTTTAAAGACTCAAACATCAGCTGCACAAAATAAAATAATGAAAAAATATGGTTCTCCTTTAAAAGTTATATTTCCAGGAAGATGTTTTAGAAATGAGGCTGTTGATGCATCTCATGATAGTACATTTTTCCAAATGGAAGGTATGATGATAGATAAAGATGTTTCAATTTCTAATTTAATATATTTTATGAAAGCAATTTTATCTGAAATATTTAAAAAAGAGGTGGATATAAGATTAAGGCCTGGCTTTTTTCCTTTTGTAGAACCTGGATTTGAACTTGATATAAAATGTCCATATTGCGATGGGGCAGGTTGTAAAGTTTGTAAACAAGGCGGTTGGATTGAACTTTGTCCTTGTGGAATGATACATCCAAAAGTACTTGAAATGGGAGATATTGATCCAGATAAATATTCAGGTTTTGCTTTTGGACTGGGACTTAGTCGCTTAGCAATGATGAAATTTGAAATAGATGATTTAAGACATTTAAACTCTGGTGATCTTAGAGTTTTAAAGCAAATGAATATTAAGTAAAAGGAGGAAAAAAAGATGTATATATCAATAAATTGGATAAAAGATTTTGTTAACTTAGATGGAATAGATATTGATTCATTAATATATAATTTCACAATGTCTACAGCAGAAGTAGAAGGTAGTGTTAAATATGGATATAACACAGTAGGAGTAGTTGTTGGACAAATACTTGAAATTGAGACAGTAAAAGAAAAAGAAAATCTTAGTAAGGTAAAAGTAAATTTAGGAGAACAAATAGTAGAGACAGTATGCGGAGCTAAAAATATATTTGTTGGTGCTAAAGTACCATTTGCAAAAAACGGTGCTAAGTTACAAGGCAAAACAGTTTCACCATATGTTATAGGTGATATAACAAGTAATGGAATCTGTTTATCACAAAAAGAATTGGGAATGGGAGCAGATCATAGTGGAGTAATGATTTTAGAGGATTTTGCCAATATAGGCCAAGATATAAAAGAGATAATACCTTTAGAAGATACAGTTTTTGAAATAGATAATAAATCTATAACAAATAGACCAGATCTTTGGGGACATTATGGAATAGCAAGAGAGATTGCAGCTATTACTAAAAGGAAACTAAAACCACTTCAAATCGAAGATTTGAGTATATATGATAAGCTACCAAAACTAGATATTTGTGTGGATAATAAAAAGCAATGTTTTAGATATACAGGAATAACTATTGAAAATATAAATAAAAAGGTATCAACATATGAAATGAAAACAAGGCTATATTACACAGGATTTAGAAGTATTAATCTACTTGCAGATATAACTAATTATGTAATGCTAGAATTAGGTCAACCAATGCATGCTTTTGATAAAAGATTTGTAGAAAAAATTAATGTTTCTTCATTAGAAGAGCAAAAATGTTTTGTTACATTGGATAATGTGACAAGAAAACTACCTGTAGGTACACTTATGATAAACAATCAAAATGGACCTATAGCAATAGCAGGGATTATGGGTGGGCAAAACTCGGAAATAAAAGAAGATACAACTTCACTATTCTTAGAATCAGCTACATTTGATAGCACGCTAATACGAAAAAGCGCTTCTAAAATAGGGCATAGAACAGATGCTTCAACAAGGTATGAAAAAACACTTGATCCAAAACTTGCAAAACTTGCAACACAAAGATATATATATCTATTAAAAAAAGAAGATAAAGCCATAAAAATAACATCTGCTTTTACTGACATATATTTATATCATTACAAAAAAGTAGAAATAGAAATAGATAAAGATTTCTTTGATAAATATATAGGGATTAGTATTCCTATGGATACCATTGTTCAAACACTTACTTATTTAGAGTTTAAGGTAGTAAGAAACAAAGAAAATTTAAAAGTTAGTGTACCATCTTTTAGAGCAACTAAAGATGTTTCTTTAAAGGCAGATTTAATAGAAGAAGTATCCAGGATTTATGGATATGATAATATAGAAGCAAAATCTAATCTTTGGAATATATCTCCTGTAGAGCAAGATGAAATACATATACTAGAATATGAAGTTAAAAGATTGCTTGCAGAAAAATATGGGGCATCAGAGGTTCACAGTTATGTTTGGTATAATGAAGAAAAAAATAGGGAACTTGAAATTGAAGTTGAGGATAATTTAAAAATAGTAAATGGGTTAAATAAAGCAGATAGTACACTTAGAGCTACAATGGGAGCAAGTATGCTTTATGCAATAAATACTAATTTGAAATATATGCAAGAGTGTAGTATATTTGAAATAGGAAGAGTCTTTAAGTATAGTTTTGATAATAAAACACAAGAAGAGTCAAAAGTTTTAAGTATTGGTCTTGCAAGTACAAAAGAGACAGAAGAAAAACTTATGTTACAAGCAAAATCAATGATAGAGGCAATACTTAAAACACAGAAAAATATTAAAGCAGTATATGAGCAAAATACTCAATTAAAATATAAATGGATACATAAAACTAATTCATATGTTATAAAATTAAATGATAAAGTACAAGGTCATATATCCCTTGTACATCCAAAAGTAAAAAATAATATAAAAAAGCAAGCAAATATTGTGATAGCTGAATTAAGAATAGATAACTTAAAAGAAATATCGAGCAGAAAAATCATATATGCACCTATTACAAAATATCAAACAGTAAATATTGATTTGACATTAACTATGGATAAAAAAATAAAATTTGAGCAAATAGAAAAATTAATAAAAAATATTAATTTAGAATATTTAATGGAGTATAATTTAGTAGATATTTATGAAAATGAAGAAAAATTACCAGGCAAGAAAAGCGTTACAATTAAATTTGTTATTGGTTCACATCGAAAAACTTTATTAAAAGAAGAAATAGATAATCATATGAATACTTTAATTGATACATTTAATAAAAATCATTTTAATATAAATATTTAAAAGAACAAAAAGTAAAAAGCAATAAAAATTAAAAGTGGATGCTACTATCGTTAGTGTCCACTAAATTTATTTCAAATTCTTAACTTAAATTATGTGAAAGCTCTGAGATTTTCGTAGATAAACAGCAGCTAAAGGTGTTAATGTTATAAAAGTTACATTTTTATTTTGAACTTTTATTACATTTCTATTATAACATTAACAAGGTAACAGGGAGGCAAAAAAATAAGTGGGTTTCACTGGTGTTGTGTATATTTAC
>JAVXNL010000051.1:0-7820 GCA_036645795.1 Clostridia bacterium | reverse complement strand
ATCACTGCTGCTGCAAGTATAATTATAACAATAATCGTTATAACTAGTACTATTAAACTAACACCTTTTTTCCCTTTATTAGTTTTAACGCTTAATTTGAAATTATTTTCTTCTATCTTTTTCATATTATTCTCCTTGTATTTATTTTTATTATCTTTTTTACTTTTTATACTTTTCTCTTAAATTTACCCTTTAATTTTGTCACGCAAAAAGCCAATACTAATTTCTTGATAAATATTAGTATTGGTATCTTTTTTTAATTTTACAGAATACATCCTTGCTATATTATTTGTTTTTTTAATTAATAGTATTATATATATGTGTGTGTGTGTGTGTGTGTGTGTGTGTGTGTGTGTGTGTACTGCCGCAAGGCTTTGCACATTCCCCATCATTTCTTTTGTTTCTAACATACTCTACCTCTCATTAAATATAGTCTAAACTCTTTTATTATTTGTATATTTTAATTTTAAATCTTATATTTATATATTAGTATAAATATATAAAATATTCAAGTCTTTTGTATAATTTTATTATTTTTCGCATAAATTTCTTGTTATATTTTAAAATAATTAACTAAACTAATATTCGTTATATCTTTTTACACCCACTTTATCAAGTATGATTTTTTCAACATTATCACTATCTTTCTTTAATTTTGAGTGAAAAAAGGTACCTACATTTGTAGATACCTTATTCGAACTATTTTTTACAATTCGGTGATTTTTTTTATTATCCTTGTTGCAGCTCCATTTTTTTTTGCTTCTTTTGCACTTAAAATATAATCTCCTTCTTTTATTTTTTCCGCAATAACTTTTTTTGGAAGATTAACTACTCTGTTAATCTCATTAAGGCACATTTTATATGCCTTTTTAAAGTTCTTACATTCTTCTAAAAATTCGGTATAACTATACATTTGAGGTTTCGACGTAATCCATACTGGCTCATGAAATAACAATTCTGAACCTTCTAACATAATACGTTCATTTCCTTGTAGAAACAGAATTGCAGCACAGCTCGCGGCAACAGTTCCTGGTATAAATGTAATAATCTCACATGAAGTAGCCTTAATAGCCTCAATTATAGACTGAGCAGCTCTTAAACTCCCACCATTTGAGTTTATCTTAAAAACAATAGCTTCTGTTGGATCACTTACTGCCATTTCATCGATTGTCTTTACAATCCGCCTTGACATTTCCATAGTAAATTTCCCATTTACCTCAATTATTCTTTCTTTATTTAGTGGCATAAAGATACCCTCCCTTAAATTATTTTATTGGTTATTATTTGAATATATATGCATTATACTATCTTTTAGTACAATTTTCAATCTTTATGTAATTTTTTTTGCTGTATCCTCAATTATTGTTATATTTTAAAATAATAGTTGAATTAAAATAATTAACTAGTCTAAAATTTGTTATATCTTTTTACACCCCATTTATCAAGTATAATTTTTTCAACAAGCATAACAACTACAAGTGCTAGTATAAGTAGCATAGCTAACAAATTAAAAGACATAACAGTAACTAAAGTTCCTCCAACTCCAATTAATATAAAAACTATTACCGTTGGCACCATAATTGATACAAATGAACTCATACTTTGCTTTACAACTTGAGCTTCTGTTACAAAATTTAAATTTGGATATTTTAAATTTG
This sequence comes from Clostridia bacterium, assembly GCA_036645795.1. GTDB lineage: Bacteria > Bacillota > Clostridia > TANB77 > CAG-465 > CAG-465. Next base: position 6,162 of record JAVXNL010000051.1, on the reverse strand, counting down.
TAAGTAGTCCAAATAAAGATATTACAAAACACTCAAGAGTGGCTATAATTAATAAAAGTATAGTTGCTATAATTCCTATTTTAAAATAAATAGCTAGTGCAATTATACATATAGCAATTAATGGTAATACAACTAGTACATTTAATATAATTTTACTTTTTAACACTTCTTTTGTTGTAATAGGCAAAGATTTAAGTATCCAAAAGCTTTTTCCTTCCAAAGATATTGAAGAACAAGTTGTGTTAGACATTGCAATCATAAAACTTGCAACTGCAGCTATTATTGCGGGTAATATTTTTTGTGATAATTCAATACTAAACATTTTACTCAAAGTATCTGGTCCAGATATTAGTACAAAAATTGTAAGCATCACAAACATCAAAACTCCAGTAAAAGTATTAAATATATAAATAGGCGTTGAATAATATCTCTTAAATTCTCTTTTAACTAATGCACTCATTTTATTACTTTTTTCAAAAGTTTCTTTTTTATTAGTTCTTTTTACCTTTATTTCATTTAGTTTCATAGTAAGTTTTATATATCCTTTTGAAAGTATTAACACATACAATACAAATAAGCCTAAATTTACCAAAGCAAATACTACAAGGGATAATATACTATATTCAAATAATGCTTTCTGCATTAATCCTATAAGAGGTAAATATTTATTTATTATTAGTTCAACTGCTGCAACATTTTGAACAAATTTCATAGCAAGCGTTTGAATTGATGTAATGCTTATCATAACACCAAAAAAGATTACAAAGGTTACTATTGTTTCAACTATCTTACTTTTTTGTGATTTAGAAGCAAAAAAAGCTACTATATATCCAATAATACTTGCAAGAATTATCGGTATAATTGGTAATAATAACGATATAAGTATATTTACAATGTAAAATATAGGACTTACATTTACTAATATCGAATATACTATTACAGATGGTATAAATACTGCAATACTTACAATATAACAAGGAATAATTAAACTAAGTAATCTGCTAGAAAGTATTATTCCAGGTTTTATCGGCATTGAAAACACTAAATCGTTGTCTTTAGAATCAAATAAACCGGCTTTGGCACTATTTATAGAAAGCATAAACACGGCTATTTGCCCCAACAAAAAAAACAAAATTGGGATATATTTTTCTAGGTTATAAGGTTGTAAAAACTTCATTCCAATATATGAGTATAAACTAGCGTACAATACCATAATAAGTACTATAAATACTATTGAAAATATACTTCCGATTCCTTTTAAACCAGCGCCTCTATTTGATTTTTTATTAAATTTATATGTGTTAAACATTATATTTTTAAATAATATCCATAATTTATTCATCTTTTATCAACTCCAAAAAAACATCTTCTAGACTCTCGTTACCTTTAACTTGTTCAACACTGCCTACAGTTACAAGTCTACCTTGTTTTATTATTCCAATCCTATCACATAATTTTTCAACAACTTCTAATACATGAGATGAGAAAAATATGGATGCTCCTTTTTTTGTGATTTCTCTCATATATTCTTTTAAAGTAAATGCAGCTTTTGGATCTAGACCTACAAATGGTTCATCTAATACAAGTAAGTCTGGTTTATGTATAAGTGCTGATATTATAACAATTTTTTGTTTCATACCATGTGAATATGAAGATATTAAATCTTGTAAATTTTCTTTAATTTCAAATTCTTTTGCATACTTTTCGATCAATTCTTTTCTTGTATTTTTATCTATTTCATATATATCTGATACAAAGTTTAAATATTGTAATCCAGTTAAATTTTCATATATATCTGGATTATCTGGAATATATGCAATTCTTTTTTTACATTCTATGGGATTTTCTTTTATATTTACTCCATCTATTAAAATTTCACCTTTTTCAAAATCAAGTATACCTACTAGTGTTTTTATTGTTGTAGTTTTTCCTGCTCCATTATGTCCAATAAAACCAAATATTTCGCCAGCCTTAACTTCTATACTTAAGTCATCTACGGCCTTTTTTTCTCCATAAATTTTAGTTAAATTATTTATTTTTAACATTTTATCCCACTCCTTTTAAATACATTATAATACTATTTTTAAATTTATAAATTCTTTTAATTTCTTTTATATTTTTTTTGATTTTTTGCTTTTGTCTATAATAACTAATCCTTCTTTTTCAAAACTTGGCTTTCCACATGATTTTTTCTCCTTAGTTAATATACTCTATATACTAACTCATATTTTTGTTTTTTTCAACTTTTTTTAAGAAATCAACTTCATTTCTAATAAATTTATCGTAAAAACTAAATATTTTAATAACAAATGCTTACAAAATAAAAAAGGGAGCAAAATTATTACCCCCACATATACTATATATAATTTTGTTTTGTTTTTATTTTTTTACACATGCTCTATACTTGTATTGTCTGATATTTCAGAATTTATTGTACATAAATCAGAAATGTTTAGTTTATGTACATCATCTTTTCCAGTAATTCTTGCAAATGTTTTTAATTCTTCCTTAGACACATTTAAAAAATTAGCTACTCTTTTACTAGCCTTTTCTATGTGTACTCGTGTTCTTAACTTTTCATCTTGAGTTGCTATTCCCATAGGACAAGTTCCACTATTACACACTCTATATTGTTGACAACCAACTGCCATCATAGCACTTGATGCAATAGCTACAGCTTCAGCACCCATTGCTATTGCTTTAGCAAAATCTGATGGTAGTCTAAGTCCTCCTGTTATGACAAGATCTATATCTAACTTATTTTCATCTATATATTTTTTTGCTCTATGTAGTGCGAATATAGTTGGAATAGAAGTTGAGTCTTTTACAAATTTTGGACTAGCTCCAGTTGCTCCACCTCTACCATCTATTGTCACAAAATCTGGCTTTGCATATGATATATATTCTAAATCTTTTTCAATATGACCAGCTGCAATCTTTATCCCTATTGGTTTACCCTCAGACTTTTCTCTGAGATTTTCCACAAGACTTTTTAAATCTTCTTTAGTATTTATATCTTTAAAGCTAGATGGACTTATTATATCTTCGCCTATTTTTCTTGAGCGTATTTGTGCTACTTGTTCAGTAACTTTAGCACCAGGTAAATGTCCACCCATACCAGGTTTTGTCCCCTGTCCAATCTTTATTTCTATTGCATCAACTTTTTTTAAATTCTCATCCGTTACACTATATAAATTCGGAACATATTCAAATATATATTTATACGAATTTTCAAATTCTTCAGGTAACATTCCACCTTCTCCACTGCACATTGCAGTTTTACTAATTGCACTACCTTTTGCCATAGCAATCTTTGTTTCTTTTGATAAAGCTCCAAACGACATATGAGAAATATATATTGGATTATCTAAAACAAGTGGAGTTTTAGCTTTTTTACCTATTATAGTTTTAGTACTTACATGCTCTGCTTTTTCAAGCGGACAAGGATTAAACATTGTTCCCATAACAAGAATATCATCCCAAGATATACAAGGAAGTAGAGTTCCCATTGGCTCTATTATCTCCTCTCCTGTTAAAGCCATCTTTTGTATATATTTCATTGATGGTTCAAATTTACAGTCTACTTTAGCATATTCTTTTATATATGCCAATGAATCTTTTTCATCTTTAATATTTTCTTGTATTTTACTTTCTTTTTTTTCTTCATTTGTATTCTTGTTATCTAGATTATCTTTTTCTAAGTTTTTATCTTCACTTTCTACTTTTTTAAAAATAGATTTAGGTGCTCCACACAAAGGACAACACCAACTATCAGGCAAATCTTCCCATGCCACCCCTTCTTTTTGTTCATCGTAGTCATGTCCACATATTATACATTTATATATTGCCATTTTTATTTCCCCCTCGTATAATAATTATATCATAATAATATATATTATACAACTTCTTAACTCCAAAAATAGTAATTATTACTATTTTTGTTTTATGATTTTTCTTAAGCCTTTATTTACTAATATTTAAAGTATATTTATTATTTTAAATATTTTAATAGTATATTTTTAGAATCCCTTAGTTGATAAAATCAATTAATTGTGGTAAAATAATCTAAACGTATTTGATTTAACAAAAAAAGTTAATTACATTTATTTTTAAAAGGAGAACGATATGTTACAAAGAATAATAGGACAAACAAGACGTGCAATAGAAGATTTCAATATGATAGCTGACGGAGATAAAATAGCAGTTGGATTATCTGGTGGAAAAGATAGTTTAACACTTCTTCATACCCTTATATCCCTAAAAAGATTTTATTCAAAAAAGTTTGATATAATAGCAATAACTATACATCCTCGGGAGCACTACTTTCAAAACTGATGAATTAGAAAAATTGTGTGATAAACTAGGAATAGAATATATTGTATATAACTCAAATATATCTCAAGTTGTATTTGATATCAGAAAAGAAAAAAATCCCTGCTCACTATGTGCAAATATGCGAAGGGGTATGTTAAATAGCCTTGCAATAGAAAACGGATGTAATAAAATAGCTTTAGGACATCATAGTGATGATGCAATGGAAACACTTTTAATGAGCTTATTGCTAAATGGCAAAATACATACATTTTCTCCTGTTACATATTTAAGTAGAAGTGATGTAAAAGTTATACGTCCACTAATTTATGTAAGTGAAAAACAAATACGCGCAGTAGCAAGAGAAAATAATTTCCCTATTATGGGTAAATGTTGTCCAGCTGATGGATACACAAAAAGAGACTATATGAGTGAGCTAATAGTATCTTTACAAAAAGATATTCCAAGAGTTAAAGCTCATATATTTGGAGCTATACTTCGTTCTGATATACCAGGTTGGCAAAAAGATATCATTAATAATAACGACTTAGATATACACTCAAATACAGACGAAAATACACATTCATCAAATAAAGATATACACAAATAAATATTTTAAAACTTATACAATCCTAAAGGAGATAAATAATTATTTTATTTATCTCCTTTTACATAACCATACATACTATTGGATATATAGTTAAGATGAAATGCTCACATCTTTTTTTATTTAATGTAAAGTCCAACACGAAAACCACGGTAATTATGCATACCACCAATAGAATCGTTGCTACGATAAGACACTGGGCCATCACTGCCAGAACTGTAGTAACTACCAGAGCGATTAACACGAGCAGTCGAATAAACTTCCATTGTCCATTCACATACATTTCCGGCTAAATCATATATGTTATTTGATTTCCAACTATCAGATGAACCAGCATTTTCTAATTTACTTGAACTAGTATAATAATTTCCCCAAAGAGTACTATCTTTTATCTGAGCTAGTGTTTTACCTTCACTTGTCTCTATAAACCTTAAAACCGCGTCATACTGCACGCCATATACAAGGGTTGAAACTACTGCTAAGTTTTTATCATCTTTAGGATAAGCTGCTCTAGCTACAGATACAGCTCCGTTTCCTGGAGCTGTATCTGAGTTATATTCTCCCCATGGAATATTCATCCATACTGCAACACCATTTCTTGATACCGGTTTTGCAGTTCCATCAGTTGCAGTTCCATTTGTATTTCCCGCTTCATAACGTGCTATATAGAAACCACCATTTTTCTCTACTGATTTATACATAGCTTTTAGTTCTTCTGTTGCATTAGACTCCCCCGGCTTTAGTTCTGAACACTGTGCTGTTGTTAATCCATTTCCATTATAGTAATCATCAGTCCTTACAAACTGTTTAAAATTTGGTACTGGTATCCATACAAACTCATTTCCATCTGTATCAGTCCCACTTTTATCTTGTATTACAAGTCCTTTATTTGTTGCATCTTTTTCTCCCCAATTAGCACCACCTTCATTTATTGGAGCAAAGTCTTTGGGTATTACTGGATTAGTTGCACTTGCTGCTTCTCCATCAAAGGTTGTGTTTTCTCCTACTGGTCTACCTATTTTGGGTAATGCACTTATTCCTAATTCTGCAGCCCAACTACTCTGTTCATCTGTAGCTGCTCCACCTATAATAAGCTTACCCTTTTTTATTCCAAGAATTTTTGCATATTTTGCATCTATAGATGGTATAAACTCCTTAAATGTTGCAGGTGTATTAGTATCACTTATTGCAATATTTTCTGTTGTAATATTATATTCTCCATTTGAGTCTGCTATTTTTTTTGA
>JAVXNL010000050.1:0-8145 GCA_036645795.1 Clostridia bacterium | reverse complement strand
AATATAGGGATAGATGACTTTTCCTCAAAAAAAGAGAAATATATACTTCTATAATTATTGATAATGATAAACATACAAAAATAGAAATAATAAATTCGAGAGAGAAGGAAAATGTTGTTAAAATCTTAGGAATATTTTATAATATAGAAACTGTAACAAGAGATTTTTCATTAACATATAAAAATTCTAAAAATGAGGAAAATAAAATAAAAAATAGGGGGTATATATTGATTTACAAGATATTTTAAGATATAATAAGTTTTGTAAATGACATGCCAAAAAATCCCATAATTCGACAAATTGGCGCATGTTAAAGTTATGTTGCAAACAAATTACAAAAATATTACAAAATTTTATAAAAAGACTTGATTTTTTTCTTAAAAAATAGTATTATATAAGTAGCTTAAATTTGGGGGTGTTAATAAAGTGGCGATTGGAGATATTATAGTAGGACTGGATATTGGGGTCTCAAAAGTTAGTTGCGTAATAGGACAAGTTAATAAATTTAGCGAAATAGAAGTTATAGGTTATGGACTGTCAAGCAACTCAGGAATAAAAAAAGGCCAAATAATTGACCCACCAAGAGTAGCAGAATCTATTAAAAGTGCTATTGAATCAGCAGAACAAATTTCTGAACTTTCAGTTAATTCGGCATATGTAAATATAAAAGGGATGAATGTAAGAATACAAAAACTTGTTATGGAATGCGATGTTCAAAAGCCAGATGATGGGATGACAATAAATGACATATATAATATGTTTACAAGGATTCAATTAGCAACAAAACTTGAAAAAGATGAGCATATAATTGATATATTACCATATGAGTATCGAGTAAATGGACGTGTATATAAAGAAGAACCTATCGGTGCTTTTTGTAAGACTTTTTCAATGGAAGCAGAAGTTGTAGTTGCACAAGGAGAATATATTTCTGGATTACAAAAAACACTTAAAATTTCAGGGATAAAGCTTGATGGCCTTATTTTAGAAACGCTTGCAACTTCAAATATTGTGCTTATGCCAGAAGAAAAAGAACTTGGTGTTTTGCTTGTTGATATGGGTGGAGGACATACAGATGTTTCGGTATATAAAAATTCTAAAATAGAATTTTATTCTACGATACCTGTTGGAGGAGATCATATAACAAGTGATATTGCGCTGACTTTTGACATAAATACAGAAGAAGCTGAAAAGTTAAAGAGGCAGTATAACTTAGCTATTATGGCAATGATTACTAATAATCATGATGTTAAACTATCAACTAAAATGTCTGATAAGCAAAATAATATTGTGAAGTGTAGTGAAATTGTAAAAGTAATAGAGGCAAGAATAAAAGAAATATATCAAATCGTAAAGAAAATGATAGCGGATAATAATTTAACAGGAAAGATAGAGTGTATGGTACTTACTGGTCAAGGTATAAGTAATATTGTGGGTGCAGAAGAACTTGCAATGCTTACTTTAAAATTAGATCAAGTAAGGGTGTGTAGTCCAAAACTTATAAACATAATAAAACCACAACATACAACTGTGTTTGGAATGGTAAGGTATATAGCGAGTTTAGGCCTTAGTAAACATGTAAATAGTGATGTTGAAATAATAACAGAACCAAATATAAAAGAAAAGTTTTTAGATAAAATTCATGGAGTTAAAAGAAAACTTAATGGCTTTTCAAGAAGAGAAAAAGATAGAGATAGAATATAGTTTTTAAGGAGGAGTAAGTAATGGATAACGAACAATCAGGAAGTGCAAGTATTAAAGTAGTCGGCGTTGGTGGCGCTGGAAATAATGGTGTAAATAGAATGGTAGATGCGCGGTCTTAAAGGAATAGAATTTATAGCTGTAAATACTGATAGGCAAGCACTTAGTTTGTCAAAAGCCACAAAAAAGATTCAAATAGGCGAAAAATTAACAAGAGGACTTGGAGCAGGAGCAAATCCTGAAGTTGGAAAATGTAGTGCTGAGGAATCTAAAGCAGAACTTGCAGAAGCCTTAAAAGGTGCAGATATGGTGTTTATAACTGCAGGAATGGGTGGAGGAACTGGTACTGGTGCTGCTCCTATAGTTGCAGAAGTCTCAAAAGAGATGGGTATTCTTACAGTAGCTGTTGTGTCAAAACCGTTTCCGTTTGAAGGAAAAAGAAGAATGGTGCAAGCAGATTCTGGGATAGAAGAATTGAGACAATGCGTAGACACACTAATTATAATACCGAACGAAAAATTACTACAAGTTGTTGAAAAACAAACCTCTGTGATGGAAGCTTTTAAAATGTCTGATGATGTATTAAGACAAGGTGTCCAAGGAATATCTGACTTAATTACAATACCAGGACTTGTAAATCTTGATTTTGCTGATGTAAAAACTATAATGCTAGATGCAGGTATTGCACATATGGGTATTGGTAGAGCAACAGGAGAGCATAGAGCACAAGAAGCAGCAAGACAAGCAATACATAGCCCATTACTTGAAACTTCAATAGAGGGTGCAGGAGGAGTATTGATAAACGTAACTGGTGGAAGAGATTTAGGCTTGTTAGAGATAAATGAAGCAGCTGAATTGGTACAAAAATCTGTAGACCCAGAAGCAAATATAATATTTGGTGCTGTAATAGATGAATCAATAGAAAATGAAATTGTTATAACAGTAATAGCAACAGGATTTTCTAGAAATTCATTCCAAGATTTAAAACTAGACAATATAGTAGGAGAAGCATTAAAAAGTGCAGTAATAAATAATGAAAATTTAGGTATGATGGGAACAACATCTCAACAACCAACAATATCTGAGACTACAACTACTAGAACTAATAGTAATAGTAGTTCAAACGAGTATAAAATAGATTTAGATATACCACCTTTTTTAAGAAGAAATAAAGGTGAATAAATAAAAACAAAAAACTTTCTAAAGAGTATTAAAACTTTTTAGAAAGTTTTTTTGTGCCTTTTTGTATATTTTTAAAAAATTAACACGAAATACTAGAAATTGTTTATGCTTTTTGTCAATGGAAAGTAGATATTCTAAGCATAAAGTAACAATTTTTTTTAAAAGGCTGATATATAATATAGTTTAGGTGAGCAAATGAAAATTTACCTAGACTATATTTTTTTTGAAAATATAATTTTAAATTATATAATACTTTATCAAGTTAATATATTTACAAAATCGAATATAAAAAAAAGATGCTTGATTGGTGCGGATTTAATATTATCAATATATACAGTTATATCATATGTATACAAAGATAGTTTTATAGATTCTATTTTTATAAGACTTTTGCTTGTGTTTATAACAATATATATATGTTTTTTTCCAAAGCAGATAAAAGAGTATATAAAAAAAGTAATATATTTTTATATTATATCTTTTATGTATGTGGGTATTATGATATCACTTTCACTCTTGTTTGGAATTAAATTAGATAATATCCTTAACAAGGTTTTACTATATATAATTTGTGGAATGATATCGTACATATTTAACAAATATATGTGGAAAATGTGGAAAACCAACATAAAGAAAGAGGATTTAACATATACAATAAATATAAAAGGACAAGAAATTCCAAGCTTTATAGATACAGGGAATTTAGTTAAAAGTAAAATATATAACTTAGATGTGATATTTTTGGATAATAAATGGTATGGAGTTTTAGAGTTAAAGGGATTATTAAATAAAAAAATAGATATTGGAGTAAATACAGTAGCAAAAAAATGTTATATATATGGCTATATAATAGAAGGTGTAAAAATATATAAAGATGGTAAATTTATAAATAATTTAGATAAAATAATATTTTCGTTTTCAAGTGGAAGTATAAATATTGAGGATAAATATAGCGCACTTATTGGATACAACACATATATAGAAAAATTAAAGGGGGTAATATTATGATTGGTGTAAAACAAATTAAAAGTATATATTTAAAAATGTTAAAATTGTTAGGTGTTTGTGAAAGTGATATTTTCTATATTGCAGGTTCTGAAAAGCTACCAGCACCATTAGAGTCAAAGGATGAGCAAATATTACTTAAAAGACTTATGCAAAAAGATGTAGATGCAAAAAATACTTTGATTGAAAGAAACTTAAGACTTGTAGTATATATTGCTAAAAAATTTGAAAATTCAGGAATAAATATTGAAGATTTAATATCTATAGGAACCATAGGACTTATGAAAGCAGTAAATAGTTTTAATCTAGATAAAAATATAAAACTTGCAACATATGCTTCTAGATGTATAGAGAATGAAATTTTAATGTTTCTTAGAAAAAACAACAAGATAAGAACAGAGATATCAATTGATGAGCCAATTAATACAGATAGTGAAGGAAATGATTTATCCTTGGCAGACATATTAGGTACAGATAATGATAGTATATTTAAATCAATAGAAGAAAGTGATAATAAAAAGGTTTTAATAGGTGCAATACAAAGATTAAATACTAGAGAGAAAACAATTATGGAATTAAGGTATGGATTTGACGGAATTGATGAGCTAACGCAAAAAGAAGTTGCAGATAAGCTTGGTATATCTCAGTCATATATATCAAGAATTGAGAAGAAAGTTATAAATGCATTAAAAAAAGATTTTTCAATTTAATAGAGATAAAATTTAATTATCAGAAATTTCAACAAAAAATATATATTTAAGTAAGTATAATATATGTGTTGATATACAGAGATAACATTTTAAATACAATGGAAGAAAAAAGTAATAAATTAACTAGTAATAACAGATTTTGTCGAAGCTGAATAAATCTATATTCATATGTAGAGTATATTAACAAAGGATAAAATTAAAGGAGGATATACATATGAATGTAAAAGTTGAAATTCAAGGATTAGACACATCTAAATTACCAAAACTTAGCGCAAAGGATCAGATGGCTATGCTACATAGTATAAAGGAGGGCCATGTAGAGTTAAAAGATGAATTTATAGAGTCAAATTTAAGACTTGTTTTAAGTATTATTAAAAAGTTTAATAATAGGGGGGAGAATATAAACGATATATTTCAAATTGGCGTTATAGGATTAATAAAGGCAATAGATAATTTTGATATTACTCAACCAGTTCAGTTTTCTACATATGCAGTTCCTATGATAATAGGAGAAATAAAAAGATATTTAAGGGATAATAGTGCTTTTAGAGTAACGAGATCTTTAAGAGATTTGGCTTATCTTATCTCTCAAGAAAGAGAAAAATATATAAGTGAAAATAATGAAGAGCCTACTTTAGATAAAATTTGTCAAATTACAGGCGCTCCTAAAGAAGAGGTTATATTAGCACTAGATAGCATGATAACACCAATGTCTATATATGATAGTGTATATAATGATGGAGGAGATCAAATATATGTGCTAGATCAATTAAAAAATCAAAAAGAAGAAGCGGAAGCTCTAGTAGATAGCATAGCAATATCTCAAATGTTAGATAAACTCACAAAAAAAGAAAGAGATATAATAGAAAAAAGATATTTTAAAAATAAAACACAAATAGAACTTGCACAAGAACTTAGTATTTCACAAGCGCAGGTCTCAAGAATAGAAAAAAGTGCTTTAGAAAGAATAAAAAAGCGTGTTGGTAAAGAGGTATAAAAAAATAGTCCTTTTGAAAATCGTGGCGGTATTAATCGTATTGTCAAATAGAAGTTTAGAAGAAGTTGAGGTGCTTTATATAGTGCTAAATCAACTTCTTTTTTCTAGGTAGATATTTTTTTACTTAATATACATATATAGTTAATATATGTAAAGGATGTGATATTTTGAAAAAAGAGAAGATCGTATATTTGAGCCCATCAACTCAAGAAAAAAATAAAGGTGTTGGTGATTATGGAACAGAAGAATTTAGAATGAATAAAATAGCAGATATTTTAGAAGAAAAGCTTGTAAGTGCGGGATATAAAGTATATAGAAATAGTCCTAAGGATTTATTGCAAGAGATTATAGTAAAAAGTAATGAGTTAAAACCAGACATTCATGTAGCACTACATAGTAATGGTAGTAGTATAGGAAAAGGAAGAGGGCCAGAAATTTTTACTAATCGTCCGGAAACTGACGCAGCAAAACTTGCAGAATATATATATGAAGAAATATTAAAATTATATTATGACAAATCTTTAGGCAGAGGTATAAAATATACAAATGAATTAGCAGAGATTATATACGTAAATGCTCCTGCGGTACTATTAGAGGTTGCCTTTCACGATAATGAAATGGACGCTAAATGGATAATAGCTAATAAAGAGCAAATAGCAAAAGCAATATTTTTAGGTATAGAGAAGTATTTTGATTCTAAGTGAGAGTAGTTTTTTTAGATAAATTAGTATCTCTACATTTTTAAAAAACTTGTGAAAAAGCAAGGAATGTGGTAAAATATAGATGGTGATTAAAAAATGTTAAATATAAAAGAATTAGAAATAGCAACAAGAGGTAAAATAAGAAATGGTATAGAAAAAATCATACCTACTAATTATGTAATAGATAGTAGAGAAGTACAAAAAGGAGATTTTTATATACCAATAGTTGGAGCAAATGTTGATGGGCATAAATATATTTTAGATGCGGTAAAAAAAGGAGCAATAGGTTTTTTTGTATCAAGTAAATTTAGCAATATAGATTTTGTTATACAAGAGAGTATAAAAATAAATAAAGATATTAGTATATTGGAAGTAGAAGAAACTCAAAATGCTTTATATGAGGCTGGACGCTTTAATAGGCAAAAATTAATAGATATTCCAATTGTTGCAATAACTGGAAGTGTTGGAAAAACTAGTACAAGAGAGATGATAGCAAGTGTGTTAAAGCAAGAAAAAAATATTTTTGTGACAAAAAGAAACTATAATGGATATATTGGGTTGCCAATTATGATGTTAGAAATAGATAAAGAAGATATTTGTGTATTAGAGGTGGGAATTGATAAAGTAGGCGAAATGGATTTATTAGCAGATCTTGTAAGACCAGATATAGCAGTTATTACCATGATAGGTACGGCACACATTGGGAATATAGGTAGTGTAGAAAAGATATTTAAAGAAAAATTAAAAATAGTAAATAATATAAAAGGAATGGCAACACTTGTAGTAAATGGAGATGATTCGTATTTAAATAAGCTCGATAGTACAAATAAATATGTTGTGCAAAAATATAGTACAAAAAATATTAGTGAGACTTCCTTTAAAAATGAAGCTATAAATTTTAAAACTAAAATATATAACAAAGAATGTAATATATGTATAAATCAAATGGGAAAACATAATATATTAAACGCACTTTGTGCTATAAAAATAGGACAATTATTTGGTATAAAAGAAGAAAATATAATAAAGGGCATATCAGAGTATAAAAACTTTACTAAACGATTAGAACAAAAAAGAATTGGAAAGGATATTTTAGTTATAGATGATACATATAATGCAAGCATTGATTCTATGATATCAGGACTTGAAGCTGTTGATAAATTAGAGGGTGTTAGAAAAATAGCGGTACTTGGGGATATGTTTGAACTAGGAAGTTATTCGAAAAAATTACATACAAAGGTTGGCGAGAGTTTTAAAGATATGCATTATGACATATTGTATACATTAGGAGAGGAAAGTGAAGACCTAGCAGCTGCTGCAAGTAAGTATATGCCTAAGGGTGCAGTTAAGTGCTTTAAGTTAAAAGATGAATTAATAAAAGAGCTTAAAAGTGTTATAAAAGCTAATGATATTATTTATTTTAAAGCATCAAATTTAATGAGGTTTTTTGATATTATAGAAGATATAGAAAAGTATTTTGAAAATAAATGAAGATTCTAAAGTTAAAAAAGTATAGACATGAGTATAAATGTCTATACTTTTTCATATGATATATTGGTGATATATATGGCAAGAGGTATAGATTTTAAACAAAAGGAAGTTGTCAATTTAATTGACGGTACGATTTTAGGTTTTGTAGTAGATGTTCAAGCGGATTTTCAAAATGGGGAAATTAATTCTATAATTGTAGCAAAAACAGGAAAGTTATTTGGTAACGTTATGGGGAAAAATAATGTTACCATTCCTTGGGAAAAAATAAAAAAAATAGGCGAAGATGTTATTTTAGTTGAGATTTAGTATATAAAATAAGTGTTGAATTTGTTATGTTTTATAGCTTTTCGACAAATTT
>JAVXNL010000049.1:0-9226 GCA_036645795.1 Clostridia bacterium | reverse complement strand
AGGAGTAATAGAATAGATGAATACTAAGATATTAAAAATGCAACAAAGTGTTAAAAGTGTGGAAAGTATATATAGATGTCCAATATGCAATAGCAAAATGAAAGTAGAAAATATAAGTATTGTATGCAAAAGGAGACACTGCTTTGATTTATCTTCTAAGGGATATATAAACTTTATGCCAAGTAATAAGTTTGTAAAATATAGTAAAGAACTTTTTGAAAATAGAAAAGAAATATTTGATAATGGATTTTATGATAAAGTAAAAGAAGAAATAGAAAATGTAATGCTTAAATATACTACATTTAATAAAGACGTAAATGGGATAAATTTATTGGATGTTGGTTGTGGAGAAGGCTTTTTCTCTAGAAAAATACTTGAAAATAAAACAAATAAAATAAATACTTTTGCTATGGATATATCCAAAGATGCTGTAGCAATAGCATCAAAATTAGAAAAGGGTGCAAATTTTATAGTAGCAGATCTTTCAAATATACCAATTAGTGATGATAGCATAGATGTTATATTGAATATACTAACCCCAGCATGTTACAAAGAATTTATTAGAGTTTTAAAAAAAGATGGTATTGTTATAAAAATAGTGCCGGGTACAGAGTATTTAAAACAAATAAGACAAAGCATGTTAAACCAATTAGAAAATAAAGAATATTCCAATAAAAAAGTGTTAGATTATTTTGATAAAAAGATTAAGCCTATATATGAAAAAAGAGTGAAATATAGTTTACCTTTAACAAAAGAACAGCTACAATGTTTTTTGAAAATGACACCAATGACAATGAATGTAGATGTAAATAGTCTAAATGTTGATAATATAGAAAATATAACAATAGATTTATATATTATAGTTGGTAAAAAAGCATAGTATATATAATTATTTTGTCAATAATATCAAATAAATTTTAAATACTATTTACATTTATAAAAAATATGGTATAATCTATTTGTGTGGCCCATTGGTCAAGCGGTTACGACGCGGCCCTCTCAAGGCCGAATCACGAGTTCGATTCTCGTATGGGTCACCATATTTTTTAATAAAAGCAAAAATAAAATAAGTGTAGTAAATTTGCAATTATTTTGTTTTTGCTTTTTATCTTTTTTAGAAATATTAAATGCTTTTTTATAATTAGTGGAATTAAAAGAAGGTAGTGTATAAATTAAATTTTCTTGCACAATATATTTTTAGGTGATAACATGGAAATATATCATAAAACAGAAATAGTAGAAGGTATAAATACATTAGTACTGCATGTGAATTATCCATCTGAATATGAATTTGGATTAGATTTTAACTCTATAAAAAAACAAGTAGCAACTTTTACAGATAAAATAAGAGAATATGCTATGAAAACGATGGATAAAGTTCAAGATAATAATGTACTCTTGATATTAAATGGAGTTGTTATGGGCTCACTTATGGTATCACAAATACTTACTCCAAATCTTACAAAAAAGCACTAAAATTATAAATGAATAATAGAAAACATACACTATAATACTTATAGTGTATGTTAAGTTTTTAGTCTAATTTTTTTACTTCATTTACACAACTTCCGTTTTCAAATATCTCTTTTATATTCTCACAAGTATCGATTGCAATTTTGTTTAGCGCTTCTACTGTAAAGAAAGCTTGGTGAGAAGTGATAACTACGTTTGGCATAGATAAAAGTATTGATAAATCTTTATCTCGTATATATGAATTTGACATGTCATTTAAGAAAAATTCTTCTTCATCTTCATATACATCCAGACCAACTCCACCAATTTGACCTTCGGATAATTTGGTTATTAGACTATCTGTATCTATAAGCTTACCTCTACTTGTATTTATAATTATAACACCATTTTTCATTGTTTCTATTGTGTCGGCATTTATAATTTTATTAGTGCTTTTTGTTAAAGGACAATGTAGTGATATTATGTCAGAATTTTTATAAAGTTCATCTAACGAAACATATTTAAAGTCTAGTTTTTTTGCGCTATCCTCATTTTTATACATATCATATGCTATAACATTTGCACCAAAACCTTTCATTATTTTTATAAATACAGTACCTATTTTCCCAGTTCCTATTACTCCAACAGTTTTTCCATTAATATCAAATCCAAGCAAGCCGTTTAACGAAAAATTATATTTTCTTGTTCTTTGGTATGCTTTATAGATCTTCCTATCTATTGATAAAAGTAAAGCTACAGCGTGTTCTGCTACTGCATAAGGAGAATAAGCAGGTACTCTTACAATTTTTATCTCATCTACCATTTCGTCAGTATCTATATTATTAAAGCCTGCGCAACGCAGTGCAATAAGTTTCACACCACAATCTTTTAAAATATGCATTGTTTCTTTATCTACAATATCGTTTACAAATATGCATATTACATCAAAGCCATTTGCTAGTGGAGCAGTTTCTTTATTTAGTTTAGATTCTAAATATGTAATATCATAACCATATTTTTTGTTTTTTTTATCAAACACTTTTCTATCATATTCTTTTGTATCAAAAAAAGCTATTTTCATCATAAAAACCTCCTACAATTTCTGTTTTAGTATACCATTTTTTAGATTAAAATACAACAAAAATAGACAAATAAGAAAAATAGAAAAGTAATGAGTGCAAAAAATAGATTTGGGAAAATATACAAAGATATGGATATTTTGATAACTAAACTTAAAAAAATATATTAATCAAGGAAATTGACATAGTATAATCGTAGTGATATAATATACTTATTGAAAAGGGGGGATTATTTTGAAAAAGTATGTTTGTGAATTTATCGGCACCTTGGTATTAGTGTTATTTGGTTGCGGGAGTGCAGCAATAGCAGGTCAAACTTTAGGTACACTTGGGATTGCAATGGCCTTTGGTTTATCTATTATTGCAATGGCATATGTGATTGGCGATATTTCAGGTTGTCATATTAATCCGGCAGTGTCTTTAGCAATGCTTATTAATAAAAAAATGAGTGTTAAAGATTTTGCGTGTTATGTAGTTGCACAAATTTTGGGAGCTATAGTTGGAATATCTATTTTAGCTTTTATTATTCACTGTTCTCAATTAGGTGGGATTTTAAGCACTGGACTTGGTCAAAATGGATTTGGTAGTGCTTCAGCGGTTAATATAACTATGATAGGAGCAATTATTGTAGAGATTGTTTTAACATTTGTATTTATATTTACAATACTTGGAGTTACTTCTAGTGAGAAAACAAGTAGAATTTCTGGAATTGTAATTGGTCTTACATTAGTATTTGTGCATATTATGGGAATACCACTTACAGGAACCTCTGTAAATCCTGCTCGTAGTTTAGCACCTGCTTTATTTTTAGGAGGAACAGCTTTATCGCAGGTTTGGGTATTTATTGTAGCTCCACTTATTGGTTCTACAATAGCTGCTTTTACATTTAAATTTATTACTAGTAAAAACAGCGAAAAATCCTAAATTTATGGAAATGCAATAAAGTAAATTTAAAAAGTATCAAAAATAGTATGTTTTATATTTTTTTTGATACTTCTATTTTTATATATATGAGAAAAACAAAATTTGATATTTTGTGAAAAATAGTGTATAATAGGGATATAGAATATAAGTAATAGAGGTGAACACCATTAAAAGTGTAATTATAGCAGAAAAACCCAGCGTAGCAAGAGAGTTTGCAAAGGTTTTAAAAATAAATGGAGTAAATAAAAGTGGGTATATAGAATCTCAAGACTACATTGTGACTTGGTGTGTAGGTCATTTAGTGACAATGAGTTACCCAGAAAAATATGATGAAAAACTTAAATTTTGGAATCTTAGCACGCTTCCTTTTTTGCCACAAGAATTTAAATATGAAGTGATAGATGCTGTAGAAAAGCAATTCAATGTTGTAAAGGAAATATTAAATAGAGAAGATGTAAAAAGAATATATGTATGTACAGATTCTGGAAGAGAAGGAGAATACATATATAGGTTAGTTGATAATATGGCGGGATGTCCTAAAAAAGAAAAAAGGCGTGTATGGATAGACTCACAAACAGAAGAATCAATTCTTAATGGTATAAAAGATGCTAAAGAATTAAAAGAATATGATAGTCTATCAGATTCTGCGTATTTAAGAGCAAAAGAAGATTATTTGATCGGGATAAACTTTTCTAGATTGTTATCTTTAGTATATTCTAAAGAACTTGCAAAAAAAATAAAGGAAGATAAAGCTGTTATATCAATAGGGAGAGTTATGACTTGTGTTCTTGGAATGATCGTTAAAAAAGAGAGAGAAATAAGAAATTTTAAAAAAGTTAATTTCTATAAAATACAAGCTGAAGTTGGAGAAGGTGAGGATAATTCTTTTATAGCTGAGTGGAAGAGTACAAATAAGTCAAAGTGTTTTCAATCCCCTATATTATACAGTGAGAGCGGCTTTAACAAAAAAAATCAAGCAGAAGAGTTTATTTCATATTTAAAAACAATAGATGATAAAATGTTAGTTGAACAAGTATCAAAAAAGACCCAAAAAGAAAAGCCACCATTGCTATTTAATTTAGCAGAACTTCAAAATGAATGTGCTAAAATATATAAAATAAGTCCAGATGAAACTCTGGGGATAGTACAACAATTATATGAAAAAAAGCTTGTAACCTATCCTAGAACTGATGCAAGAGTATTATCTACATCTATTGCAAAAGTTGTATCAAAAAACCTAAATGGGCTTGCAAAATCAAATATTGATGAGAGCATTAAAAAATATGTAAATGAGATGATAAAAGAAAAATATAGTACAAAATTAGAAAAAACCAAATATGTAAATGATTCAAAAATAACAGATCATTATGCGATAATTCCCACAGGTCAAGGCTTTGAAAATTATAAAAATTTAAAAAACTTAGAAAAACATATATATCATTTAATAGTTAGACGCTTTTTAAGTATATTTTTTCCTCCTGCAGAATATAGCAAAGTATCTGTCGTATTAAATATAGGTCAAGAAGAGTTTAGTGCAAATGGTAAAGTTTGCATAAAGCAGGGCTTTTTAGATGTTATAAAGCGGAGACAAATATGTAAAAGAAGATTTATCTATAATAGATAATAATTTAATAAGAAAAGATGATATCGCGGAAAAGTCTGTAAATATGGATATATTAGCGAAGCTTAAAAAGGGACAAAAAGTAGACGTTTTAGAATTAAATATAAAAGAAGGTGAAACATCTCCTCCAAATAGATATTCGTCAGGTTCTATAATTCTTGCTATGGAAAATGCGGGGAAATTAATAGAAGATGAGGAGTTAAGAGAACAAATAAAGGGGTGTGGGATTGGTACAAGTGCAACTAGAGCAGAGATAATAAAAAAATTAGAAAGAATAGAGTATATTTCATCAAATAAAAAAACTCAGATACTTACACCAACAAAAAAAGGTGAGGAAATATATGATATAGTTTTAAAAACAATACCGGATATGTTAAATCCAAATCTTACTGCAAGTTGGGAAAAAGGTCTTAACATGGTTGCTCAAAAGGAAATAAAAGAAGAAGAATTTATGAAAAAGTTAGAAAATTATATAAAAAATAAAGTAGTAAAATTTAAAAAAATTAGAAATGAATATTTATATGGGATGTAAAAAAGGGTGAGTTATATATTAACTTATCCTTTCTTGCTTGATTTTATATATGTTTTAAGATATAATATGCACAATGTGTAAAGTGGTTAAAACAATGTATAAAGGAGGGTTTTATGAAAGATATAGATAAAATTTTAGAGTCTCTTAAAAAAGGAGAAAAAATAGATAATGATGCAATAGAAAAAGTTAAATATTCATATAATATTATTGATAAAGTAGGTTTAAAAAAAGATATATTATATATAATAAATTCAATATATGCAGATTGTTCAGTAGATGAAATGTTTTTTGAAATATTTAATTATATAGAGCAAAAAGTAAAGCTTAGGAATAATTATTTTGAAATACAAGGAATTAAGTTATATAAATGTTTAGCAGGTTTTGATATATTTGATGACGAAGAATTATTGCAAGATTTAGGGAGGGAGTAATGGATATTAATAAAGATAGTAGTGAATATAGAAGTGAAAAGAATATAAATAAGAATATAAGCGACAGCAAATGTAGGGTGTTAAAAAGTATAAACGAATGCTTAGATAATTTAGTTCAAGAGAAGGTGCTCAGAGATTATACTGAAATTGCTTATGAATTTGCACGTATAAAAGTTTTAAATGATAGGGAAAACAAATAGAATTTGAGTTTTTGAAAATATGTCGAAATATAGTATATATAGATAAAGACATGCTATTTTGAATGTTTTTCATATATTTTTCTTGCAATTTATTTTAAATGTTGTATAATATTACTATGAGTTCGAGAGGGGAATGAAAATGGATTATAATATTGTAGAACAAAAAATGAAAAAAGCAATAGATTTTTTAGAAGAACAATTAGGAAATATTAGGGCGGGAAGAGCCAATCCTACAATTTTAGATAGAGTAGAAGTTGATTATTATGGAGTACCAACTCCATTAAATCAGGTGGGTTCTGTAACCGTACCAGAAGCAAAGCAAATATTGATTACTCCGTGGGATAAAACAATGCTTAGTGCAATTGAGCGTGCTATTCAAAAAGCAGATATTGGTATTAATCCTATGAATGATGGAAATGGTATAAGACTAAACTTTCCAGATTTAAATGAGCAAAGAAGAAAAGAGCTTACAAAAGATGTGAAAAGTCTTGGAGAAGAAGCAAAAGTGGCTCTTAGAAATTCAAGAAGAGATGCAATAGACATAGCTAAATCAAGCCAAAAATCAAATGAAATAACAGAGGATGAACTAAAAGTTGTGGAAGAAAAGATCCAAAAGATAACAGATAAGTTTGTTGCAAAAGTAGATGTTGTAATAAGTGAAAAAGAAAAAGAAATAATGGAAATCTAAAGAAAAAAGAGGTTGGATAATTGAAAAGAAGAGTAATATCAGGTGTAATTTTTACCGTTGTTTTAATACTTATTATGTTTGTAAACAATCCAATTATAGATACATGTTTAGTAGCATTTTTGTCTTTTATTGGAATATATGAATATAATAGAGCTTTTAAAAATGCTGGGTATAAACCAATATCTTGGGTTGGATATTTGGGATGTTTGACTATATTTTTTATGGGTGGAATAATTGACGATGTAAGTAAAATGGTACTAATTAAAATAGCACTTCCGGCACTTCTTATAGGTATATTTATGTATATAATACTTGTGAATTTAAATAGAACTATAATAGATGTGGCAATTACAGTGTTTTCACTTCTATATATTCCATTTATGTTTTCATTTATAAAACTTATACTTATAATGGAAAATGGGAGGATACTTATATGGCTTGTATTTTTAGGAGCTTTTGCTTCAGACACCTTTGCATTTCTTGTAGGTAAAAAGTTTGGAAAAACTAAATTATGTCCAGATATAAGTCCAAATAAAACAGTTGAAGGTTCAATTGGTGGAATTTTAGGTGTAATAATTTCATATGTTTTACTAACATATGTAGGAAATACGTTTTTTGGACTAAATTTAAATGTTTTGTATATAATAATAGCAGGAGTTATAGCAGGAATTGCCGGGCAATTTGGTGATTTATCTGCTTCTGCAATAAAAAGATTTTGTGGTATTAAAGATTTTGGCGATTTGATACCAGGTCATGGTGGGATTTTAGATAGATTTGATAGTATATTATTTGTTGCACCAGTTATATATATGTTTTTAAAAGTATATATCTTTATGTAGCAACGTTAAGGAGGCAAAAATTTGATATCATTTATAATAACAATAGCAAAGTTACTATTAATACTTGGAATTGTAGCTACAATTCATGAATTTGGACATTTTTTGATGGCTAAACTTTTCAAAATTGGTGTTGAAGAATTTTCTATTGGATTTGGTCCAAAGATTATTCAAAAAAAAGTAAAAGAAACAATGTATTCTCTTAGATGGTTACCACTTGGAGGATATTGCGCAATAGAGGGTGAAGAGGGTGACTCAGAGAGTGAGACCTCTTTTGCTAAAAAAAATCCAGTAAAAAAGATAATAGTTCTTTGTATGGGAGTTGTATTTAACGCAATACTTGCGGTAGTTATATTTGTAGGCATAGGTTTACATTATCCAACATATACATCGACTATAACTAAACTTACACCAGATTCTGTACTTACAAAAGCTGGTATAAAAGCTGGAGATACAATAAAGGCGATAGATGGAAAGCCTGTAAAGATTCAAGCAGATTTATTAGATAGAAAAGATATATCAAATAAAAATATAGAAGTGGAATATTTAAGAGATGGCAAGATACAAAAGACAACAGTAGAAAATGTCTTAACAGATTGTGGATATATAGGTGCATCTTTTAAAATAGAAAAAGAAAATGGCGTATCAATGGTTAGTAATGAAGTACAGCTTGTAGCTTCAGGCTCTGAGTCAGTAAAAACTGGGATAAAAGCAGGGGATAGAATAATAGAGGTTGCAGATATTCCTACAAATACTGGTGACCAAGTAGTAGATATTGTTCGACAAAATAAAAATAAAGAAATTAGTATTAAATTTGACCGAAAAGGACAGATAATAAGTAAAACTATAACACCAGAGTTAAAACAAAGTTTTGATTTAGGAATTGCTAGTACACAAAAAGTTAAAACAACCATACCGTATGCTTTTGTATCAGCATCAAATAATGTTAAAACGATAGCTGGTTCATATGTTGATTTATTTAGAGGTAAAGTTGGTGTTAAAGATATGTCAGGACTTGTAGGTATTGGAGAAGTAGTATCAAAAACAAATGGCGTACTTGAATTTTTAAATTTAATGGGAATAATAAGTCTTGCAGTAGGAATAGCTAATATAATGCCTTTTCCACCATTAGATGGTGGAAAGATTGTAATTGTATTAGGAGAGACTATAACACGAAAAAAACTTCCAGCTAAAGCAGAAGCAATTATTTCATATATAGGATTTGGTCTCCTGATAGGACTTACCCTTATAGTAACATATAACGATATTTTAAGGATATTTTAAAAAGCAAAAAAACTTTTAATATAAAACAAAGTAGAGATAAAACTAAAGACCTAGAATATATAACCTTATTCTAGGTCTTTAGTTTTAGTTTGAATGTAAGTGTATAGATATAGTAGCTATAATTTAAAGTGAAAAGCTAGACGAATCAATAATATGGGAAAATATAGATATAAGTAAAA
>JAVXNL010000048.1:0-10054 GCA_036645795.1 Clostridia bacterium | reverse complement strand
GCTATGTATAAATCAGTAGAGACAAATGGTGGCTTTTATATAGCGCGTTATGAAGCAGGGAAAAGAAATAGTGATAAAATTGATGGGACCATAAAGCCTGTATTAAAAAAAGGTGCAGTAGTGTGGGTAGATATTCCGTGGGGAGTAAATAACTCAGACTCTGAACCAGGAGATGGAGCAGTAACAATTTCGAGAAAAATGTATGCTCCTGACGCAGCGGTGGCTTCAACTCTTATGTATGGTGTACAGTTTGACGCAGTTTTAAGGTTTATAGAAAAAAGTGGAGCTAAAACACTATCTCAGCTAAAAGATAGTACTACTTGGGGAAACCATTATAATGGTACAAGTAAATTGGAAAGTACTGCTACGTCTGATATTTGGAAAGTAAATAATATATATGATTTAGCGGGAAATGCATGGGAATGGACTATGGAAGAATATATACCAGGATTGTTTTATGGGCGTGTTTATCGTTCTGGCGGATTTAATAAAGGGGGCGGTACTGGGTTTACTCATCCTATATCTCGACGCTCTAGTAATAGTGTTAATGATGCTACTGTTAATATCGGGTTTCGCCCAGCGCTATACATTAAATAAAAAAAATTGTATATTTAAAAAATTACGGGTTAAAAAAGCATCTCACTTTATTTTGGTTACTGTGAGATGCTTTTTTGTTGTATGATTATAAATATATGTCACTTTGAATATGTTTATTTTAAAAATGAAATCTTCTTGTGATTTCATCTTTTATATCTTTAGAACAAAATATAATTGTACAAATAAAAGTTACTGTTGCAAATACAATTGATATAATTATTGGAAGTGGGTATACAATAATATTAAACTTGAAAAATATAAGTGGTATAAAAGATATAATAGTTATTAATAATTGGTAGAATATATATTTGAAATATCTTCTATATGCAATAATTAAAAGTACAAACATAGTTAAATTTGCAATAGTTGTTATAATAGGTATTGCAAGATTATATGACCAACCAATGTATCCAAATACATCATCTACAATAATCGACATTACACTAAGACATATAGTTTGTAAAAATATATGAGCTGCCATATTTATATTTTTCTTTACAGAATACATTGTTGTAATCCAACAATATATTATACCAGCAATGCATACTATGGACCAGTATATTTTTTTTGTTATAAAGTAGTTTACTATAAGGCAAAGTATGCCTGTAATTATGGATATTAGAAGCATAATTCGTATTGCAATATTATATCTATGCAAATGATTAAGTATTATTGGATAAGTAGTATTATCTTCTAAATTAATCGAGTCATTTTGTTCTAGTATGTCCTCAAGTTTTGATTTGCAAAGAGGACATATATTAGTTTTATCAATAATTTCTAAATTACATTTGTTACATATTTTCATTATACACCCCATTACTTTCAATTATTACATCTATGCCATCAGCTACAAGATGCCTAAAAAAGTCTTTTTGTATATTAGTGTTTTCTAAAGAAGATGCAAAGCTAATTGTAAGAGAGTTTTCATATGAGCAAACAGAGCATTTCATTTTTTCAGCTCTAGATGGTGCGATGAGTAAATTAAAATTTTCTATATATTGTTTAAACTCAGGCAGTATATCAATTGTACCTATATTTGATAATGTGGCACTATGATGTTTACTAGCTTCAATATATCCGATTTTTACACCAAATTTTTTTATAAATAATGGTATTAGTCTTACGAATAAGTTTTTTTCCGCAGATACATTAGAAGAGATTTTTTCTGTTAAATGCTCCTTAGTAAGTTTGTTTTTAAACTGAGTTGATACAAAGTAAAGTAGGTCATCAAATGAGCTGAAATTTTTTTCTTTAAAATTTACCTCTGCAGTTATAAAAGAAAAGAAATTAGTTGTAGTTGTTGAATTAAAAAACTTTCTTAGGTTAACCGGTAAATATATTTTAATTGGTTTTTTAGCTGGGATTTCACACATGTTTTCTTTGTATATAGCCCATATAAAACAGCTTGTAAAATATTGTGTTATAGTTACTTTTTTGCTTCTACAAAAGTTTAAAACTGTATCTAAGTTCATAATTCCATGTATTGCTCCTGTGGCTTGAAGAGCAAGCTTAGAGCCTTTTAAATTATATGCTTTTTTCATATTGTGTTTAGCAGAGTAATCTTTCCTATAGTTTTTTATATAACTATCTTCTATATTTGAAGTAGAGCAAAAATTCAAAGAATTCTTTAAATTTTGTGATATTTTTAAATTATAATATGAAATAATATAATTATAGGTAATAGCTTTTAAAAATTCAATTGCTCCATTACCATCAGTAATTGAATGGAAAACCTCTAAGTTTATTTTGTTTTTATAGTAAGAGACTCTAAACAAAAAGTCATTATTTTTGTTTTTATCTATATATTTGCAAGGATACGTTTTTTCTAATTCTACTTTTGGACTTTTTTTATTAGTCTCAAAATAGTACCAAAAAAAACCAAGTTTTAGTTTTACTCTAAAAGCTTTAAAAATCGGAAGTGTTTCATGTATTGCTTTTTCTAAAGTATTAGGATCTATAGGATCTGTTAGTAGTACAGACATTCTAAATATATTACTAAATTTTTTGTTTGATATAATTGGAAAAATTTTTGCTGTATTGTCAAGCTTACGCCAGTGTATATTATTTTTACTGTGTTTTTTCATTTATATTTTACCTCTTTTTTTGTCAATTATTTAACTAATTGAAACATAATTATAACAGATGAATGTTACAAAGTCAAACGGATTTTGTCGAGGAAATATTAAAAATATTGTCATAAAAGTGAATAATAACAAATTAATTATCTTTATAGATATTTAATTGCAAAGTTTGTAATTAAATGATACAATATTTAAAAAACGATATAATATTTAAATACATTATATCACAAGGAAAGGAGCCTTTTATGATATATTGGATAATAGTAATTTTTGCAAGTACATTAATAATAACGTTTATTAGGTACGTAAAACTTGGTAGAGGCGTAAGCTTTTTAGGATTTATAGTAAGAAATGTAGTTGGGACTACTACGTATCTATTTAGAAATCATACACAAGAGATAACAAAACAATATAAAGAACTAAATAAAATAACTGAGTGGAAAGTAAAAGAAGGAAATTTTAGATGGTATAGTGTAAAAAACTATAATATTGAATCTCTTCAAGCATCTATGCTTACACCAAAAAGTGCAAAGAGCGGCAAAGTACTTTTACAATTGCATGGCGGTGGATATGAAATAGATTTGCCATATAATAATCTATATTTTGCCAAAAAGTACGCTAAACTTTTAAAGTATGCAGAAGTTTTAACTATAAATTATAGAGTGGCCCCAAAGGATAAATATCCAGCTGCATTAGAAGATTCTGTTAAAGCATATAAGTGGCTACTTAGTAATGGATATAGTGCAAAAAATATAATAATTGTAGGGGACTCTGCTGGCGGGGGACTAGCTATTGCTACAGTATTATATCTTAGAGATAATAACATACAACTCCCAAAAGCTGTAGTTACTATGTCTGCTTGGAGTGACCTTACAAATTCTCAAGCATCATTTAAGCAAAACTATAAAAGAGATCCTGTATTTGGTAACTCTTCACAAAGTATAATATATACCTCAACATATGCAGAAGGTATGAATAAAAAAGAACCATATATATCACCTTTGTATGGAGATTTTACAGGTTTTCCAGATTTACTTATGCAAGTTGGGACATATGAAATACTTCTGCATGACACTATAGAACTTGCAATTGCTGCAAAAAAAGCGGGTGTATTGGTATCAGTAGATGTATATAAAGGAATGTTTCATATATTTCAAAAATATAAAGGATTTTTACCAGAAGCAGACTCTGCTTGGAAAAGTGTAAAACAATTTATAAATAAAGAATATAGTGAAAATATAAAATAGATGAAATATATTGACTAAGTTTTTATTGTTTGGTATAATAGGTAATTAGATATATAGTTTTTAAAAATATATAAAGATTAAGGAGAGTTTTTTTATGAAAGCAATAGATATAAGAGAAAAATACTTGAAATTTTTCGAGAGTAAAGGGCATAAAATAATTTCAGGTGCTGCTTTAGTTCCAGAAAATGATCCCACTGTGTTATTTACAACAGCGGGTATGCACCCTTTGGTACCTTATCTTACGGGACAAAATCATCCGGAAGGCACAAGACTTACAGATTATCAAAAATGTCTTAGAACAGATGATATTGATGAAGTAGGGGATAATAGACATTTAACATTTTTTGAAATGCTTGGAAACTGGTCCCTTGGAGATTATTTTAAAAAAGAATCGATTGCATATAGTTATGAATTTTTAACAAAAGAGTTAAATATTCCAAGTGATAAGATATATATAACTTGTTTTGCAGGAGATAGTGATGCACCAAGAGATGAAGAAGCGGCCAATATATGGAAAGAATGTGGAATAAAAGAAGAGCAAATATATTATTTTGGAAAAGAAGATAATTGGTGGATATGCGGGGCATGTGGACCATGTGGACCAGATACAGAAATATTTTATGATACTGGAGTAGAAAAATGTTCTAAAGAGTGTAATCCATCATGTGATTGTGGAAAATATATAGAGATTTGGAATAATGTATTTATGCAATATAATAAACTAGAAGACGGAACGTATTTACCACTTGAAAAGAAAAATGTAGATACTGGAATGGGACTTGAAAGAATTACTTATCTACTTCAAGGAAAAGACAATGTATTTGAAACAGAACTTTTTTCGGGTATAATAAAAAAAGTAAATGAGGATTCAAAAGTACCTTCCCAATCATCTGTTAAAATAATTGCAGATCATATGAGAGCATCAGCTTTACTTATAGCAGATGGAGTAAGGCCTAGTAATGTAGGTCAAGGGTATATTTTGAGAAGATTAATTCGTAGAACTGTAAGGCATATGAAAAAGATAGGATTTGATTCAGATAATATAGCAGATCTATGTAATACGTTAGTAGATAACCTTGGTAATATGTATCCTGAACTTGAAAAAAATAGAGAAAATATAAAAAATGTATTAAATAAAGAAAAAAATAAGTTTATGAATACGCTAGTACATGGAGAAAGAGAATTTATTAAAATAATTGATAGATTAAAATTACAAGATAAACATTTAATTGATGGAACAACATTATTTAGACTTTATGATACCTATGGATTTCCACCAGAAGTAACTGGAGATTTAGCAAAAGAAAATGAATTTGAAATTGACATGAAAGGTTTTGATAAATGTTTTGAGGAACATCAAAAAAAATCGAGACAAGGATTAGATGCAGGCGTTTTTAAAGGTGGACTTGCAGATACATGTGAGCAAACAACTAAGTATCATACAGCGACACATTTAATACTTAAATCTTTGCAAAATATACTTGGAGACCATGTAGTACAAAAAGGTTCTAATATAACAGGGGAACGTATAAGATTTGATTTTTCAAATCCTGAAAAAGTACAAAGAGATGTACTAGATAAAGTAGAAGCTATGGTAAATGAACAAATTGATAAATGTATACCTGTAATATGTGAAGAAATGACTTTAGAAGATGCAAGAAAATCTGGTGCTAAAGGAATATTTGACAATAAATATGGTGAACATGTAAAAGTATATAGTATTGGTGAGTTTTCAAAAGAAATTTGTGGAGGACCACATGTTGAAAATACATCTAAATTAGAGCATATAAAAATAAAAAAAGAAGAATCAGTATCAAGTGGTGTAAGACGAATAAAAGCTGTGTTTGTAAAGAACGAGTAAGTAGTTTTACTTAGAAAGGAAGGATTTTTAAAATGGAAGATGATTGTTTATTTTGTAAGATAATTAAAGGAGATATGCCTTGTGAAAAAGTATATGAAAATGATACTGTAATTGCTTTTAAAGATATAGACCCTGTAGCACCAGTACATATTTTGATTATACCAAAAGTTCATATACAAGATATGAATGAGTTAGAAGATGAGAATATATCATATATATCTGAGGTATATAAAGCTATAAAAGAGGTTGCTAAAATTTGTGATGTATCAAAATCTGGCTATAGAGTAATATGTAATTGTGGAAAAGATGGAGGTCAAGTAGTAAATCATTTGCATTTTCATTTAATAGGTGGGAAGCATTTAGGACCTAAAATTAAAAATTAAAGTAGAATTAGATAAAATCAAAATGGATGGTACATCGTTAGTTTTGATTTTATTTTTTCTAGTTATATTTAAAATGTAGTTACTTTTATGAAATTTTAGTGAAAAAACGTGACTTTTACACCAAAATGATGTATAATATTTTTAATTCAAGAATTTTAAAACGAAATTCTTTTAAAGGAGGAATTATTATGAGTAATAAAGTAAAAGAAGAAAATGAAGAAGTGATTGAGGTAGAAAACAGTGCAAATAATGTAGAGATTGCAACAAATTTAAATATATCTGAAGATGTTATTGGTATAATTGCAGGACTTGCAGCCTCAGAAGTAGAGGGTATTGCTGGAATGACTTTAGG
Source organism: Clostridia bacterium (assembly GCA_036645795.1). Lineage (GTDB taxonomy): Bacteria > Bacillota > Clostridia > TANB77 > CAG-465 > CAG-465. The sequence goes on along the minus strand of JAVXNL010000048.1, from coordinate 3,533 downwards.
ATTTGCGGACGGAATAAATCAAATATTAGGAGGCAATAAAAAATATTCTAAAGGTGTAAAAATAGAACTTGAAGGTAAAAAAGTAACAATAGATTTAAATGTAAATATAAAATATGGCGTAAGAATACCAGATATTGCGTGGGCTGCACAAAATGCAGTTAAAACATCAGTTGAAAATATGACAGGGCTTGAAGTTGCAGCTGTAAATGTTAATGTTCAAGGTATTACATTTGAAAAAGATAATAGTGTTACAACTGATAAAACAGAAGAATAAAATTAATTCATAGCCTAGATTAAGTGTCTTAATTTAGGCTATTAAATAATAGGGGGTAGAGTAATGAAGGGCTTTGAAAAGTTTATATTAATAGTTTTTTCTATAATAATGATAATATTATCCGTATTTTTAATTTTGGTCTCAACAGAAATGATTTTTGCAGGGCCAATACTTAAAATTGCACAAAACTGGCTTATAGCCAATAAAACAGTGGGAGTTGTAGTAGGTGCAATATTTGCACTTTTAGGACTTGTTGGAATGTTTTCTTCATCTGAGAATGCAGAAGAGATGAGAGGAGGACTTGCTATAAAGTCAGATACAGGTACTGTATATATAACAAGAGATACTTTTGAGAGTATTATAATAGGTGTTTTAAGAAGTTATGCAGAGCTTAGAAATGTAAAAGTGGACACGACTTTAAATGATGCTGGTGTTGTTGCAAATGTATATGCAATGATATTACCCGATACAGTTGTACCATCACTTACAGCAAAAGTTCAAGAGGATATAAAGACAAGTGTTTTAAAACAGACAACAGTTGAAATAAAAGAAGTAAATGTAAAAATAAGAGGAGTATACATAGAACCTCAAAAGAAATAGGATGTGATTTAATTGAAAGATTTTTTAGACTATGTAGTGAAAAATAAATATGTTATTATTTGTGTCAGTATAGTAGTTATATTATACGCTTTAGGTATAGTGGATATTTTAACTAGAATTATTATTTTATTTATACTTGTTGGCGGTGCAGTATTTATAGGGAAAAAGCTACAAGATAATGAAAACTTTTTTAAAGAGTTATTTGGAAAGCTAAACTATAAAAACTACAAAAACTATAAAGATGTATACTATTATGAGACAAAAACAGATACTAAAAGTACAGCTAGTACTAAGACTAATAAGAAAGATTAGGGGAAAATAATGGGAAGAAAAAAGGCAAGAGATAATGCTTTTAAATGTATATATCAATTGGCGTTTTATGGAAATAATAATGCTCAAGATATTTTAAAGTTTTGTTATGAAGAAAACGAAAATGAAGAAGAAGAAAAAGAATATATTCAACAAGTACTTGGTGGCGTAATGGAGAATTTAGGGAAAATAGATGAAATTATTTTATCAAAACTTAAAAAGTGGTCAATGGATAGAATTGCAAAAGTAGATATTGCAATTTTAAGACTTGCTGTTTATGAAATTATGTTTATGAAAAATATTCCACCTAAAGTTACAGCAAATGAGGCTGTAGAACTTGCTAAAACTTATGGAGATTCTGATTCAAAGGCTTTTGTTAACGGTGTAATAGCAAAAATTATAGAAGATAAGGAAGATGCAAGTAATGGAAAAAATATATAGTGTATCACAATTAAATAGATATGTAAAAATGATATTTGATAGAGATGCTTTCCTTGGAAATGTCAATATACGTGGAGAAATAACAAATTTTAAAGCCCACTATACAGGACATTTCTATTTTACTTTAAAAGATGACACATCTACTGTAAAATGTGTTATGTTTAAGGGAAATGCATCTTTAGTAAAGTTTAAACCTACTGATGGGATGAAAGTTGTTATAAGTGGACAAGTAAACGTATTTGAACGCGATGGGGTATATCAAATATATTGTAAAGAAATGACTCCGGAAGGGCTAGGAGAGTTATATCTTGCATATGAACAACTAAAGCAAAAACTCAGTAATGAGGGATTATTTAGACCTGAAGTAAAAAAAAGTATTCCATACTTACCAAGACGAGTAGGTGTTATAACATCTAGAACAGGTGCTGTTGTAAAAGATATAATAAATGTAAGTACAAGAAGATTTCCTAAAGCAGATTTACTCATATATCCCGCAGCAGTTCAAGGTGTAAATGTAAGTAGTACTGTTATAGCAGGACTTGATTTGTTTAATAATCGTGATGATATTGATGTCATAATAATAGCACGAGGCGGAGGTTCTTTTGAAGATCTATTTGGATTTAATGATGAGACTTTAGCAAGAAAAATATTTGAATCTAAAATACCAATAATATCTGCTGTTGGACATGAAACAGATTTTACAATTTGTGATTTTGTAGCAGATTTGAGAGCGCCAACACCATCTGCTGCGGCAGAGCTTGTATATCCTAAATATAGCGATTTGGTAAATAAGATACTTATAGATAAAAACAGGTTGATAAATGCAACTAGTAATTTTGTACAAAGAAAAAAAGATTATATAATTGCAATTAAAGCTACAAAGCTTGAAAAAGGACCATTAGATGAAATTAACAGATATAGAATGACAATAGATAATATGATAAATAATAGTTATAACAAAATAAGCTTAAAACAAGAAAAATATAAAGCAAATAGCATGCAAGCAATAGCTAAACTTGATGCATTAAGCCCACTTAAGACTTTAACTAGAGGATACTGTGTAGTAAATTGCAAAGCAAGCGGAAAGCTTTTAAAAAGCGTTAAGGATGTAAAAAAACTAGATAATTTAGAAATCACTTTACTTGATGGAAAAATACATACCGTTGTAGAGTAGGAGGTCAAAATGAAAGAAGAAAAAATAAATAGTATAGAAAAAAAGGTAAAAAAAGAAAAGACTTTTGAAGAAAGTCTACAAGAGTTAGAAAAAATAGCTATACAATTAGAAAAAGGAGAACTTGATTTAGAAAATTCCATAGTAGAATTTGAAAAAGGTATGAAGCTTTCAAAAGAGTGTACTAAAAAGCTAGACGACGCAGAAAAAAGAATTAATATATTAGTTCAAAATGAATATGGTAATCAAGAGCAAACTTTTGGATATGAATAAAATCAGTTTGTATAATATTGATGTAGAACAAGTTTAACATATGTGAGAGAAATTATTTACACTTTAAAAGTATGATTTCTAAAAATAGAGGAAATAATATATTTAGGTGATGAAAATGGGAAATAAAAATATATCAAACAAAAAATCTAAAAAACCAAAACAGACTAAATCAATTAAACAAGTAGAACAAAACAAAGTAGAAAAAGCAGTAAGTAAAGAAGATAGAAGAGGTTGCAAAAAAAGTAATGATAACTCAAAAGATAAAATAAGTTTAGAGTATAGTTTAGAACAAGAAAGAGTAGATAAACAAAATTTAAAAGATAGTGGATATGATTTTGTACCAAGACAGAATCATTGGACATCTATTGAAGAACAAAAAATAAAGGTTGAAGAAATAGAAAAAGTGGTAGAAAAATAAAAAAAGAACAAAATTAAATTTAGTGCGAGAGTATCGATAGAGGCTCT
>JAVXNL010000047.1:0-10173 GCA_036645795.1 Clostridia bacterium | reverse complement strand
ACTTTTTTCTTGGTTTGGCAGTTAAAATGGGTGTATAACATATGTGTAGGAAATAATTTCTCTCACAATTTTATTGTAAATTTGCAAAAAAATATTGCAATTAAAATCAAAATCCTTTACAATTTAATTGTACAAAAAAGAAAGGATTTGATTTAATTGCATAATAATATCATAAAAGTATTAGGTTTTCAAGAGGTAAGTAAAAAATTTGTTTTTAACAAAATAGTTCTAAATGAAGGTACTGGAGAATAGAAATATATTTATCAACTTCATTACCACTATATATTATTTTGTATTCAAATTCATAAACAAATATTTTATCTTCAACACATTTTTTATCCACCATTTTTTGCCTGAAACAGCCCTATTATCTGGTATATTTGCTTTTATATTAAATGATAATAGATTCTAAAAAATATCGCTATCATTATTTATTATTTTTATTTGTTTACTCTTACTTTTTGCTATGCTCTAGGTATTGTTATATAAAACACAGTACCTTGTCCTTCTTCACTCTCAAATGTAATATCTCCATTAAATCTACCTACAATTACAGAATATGCTAAATATAATCCAAGACCTGTACCACTTGTACCTTTAGTAGTAAGAATATTTTTAAATACAAATGGTGAAATTTTAGGGTCTAGTCCACCTGCATAATCTATTACTTTTAGCATAGCCATATTATTAGGTGCTTTTTCAACTATTATTTCAATTTTTCCACCATTTTCCTCACCATATGCTTGGGCTGCATTTACAACTAAGTTAGTAAGTACTTGCCCAAGTTTTGTAGGATCTCCTTTTATATCTAAATCATCTTTTATATTTACTACAACCTCCGACTTATTTTTCCCAACTTCATGATAAGTTATTATTTTTATATCTTTTACAACACTGCTAATTTTAAACTTAATATCTGTATCGCCCCCAAGATTTCTTATTTGATTTCTCATACTATTTACTATATTTATTATCTTTGTTGCGCAGTTATCCATTCTGTTAAGTATTTCCTTTTCTTTTTCAGTTCTATCTCCAGTCATTGTATCTAGCATAAGTATCCCTGTTTTTATAGCAGCAATTGGAGTATTTATATCATGCGCAACTCCACCTGCAAGTTCACCAATTGAGACTAGTTGACCTTGTTTTACTATAATATTTTGTTTTTCTTCTATTGCTTTTATGTCTTCTTTATGCTGGCTTATATCTTTAAAGAGTAGCAATGTGCCAACATACTCGCTAGATTTTGCTTTTGATTTTATAGGATGTATATCTACCTCAAAATATTTTATTTGTTTACCTAATATTATTTTATGCTCTTTTATAACAATACCGATCTTTAACTCTAGTTTCTAGTATATTTTTCTTTAGTTCTTTTATATCTATAATTTTATTTTCTTCTACTGCATCAAATAAATTAGAATCTCTTTTATAATCAATATACTTATCAAAAATAACTTGAAATGTTTTATTACTGTCAACCACTGTTCCATCATCAGATATTACTATAAATGCATCTGACATAGTATCAATTACTGTTCTGAATGCAATGGGTGTTATATTTAATGCTTTATACTTAAATATTGCAAGAGAAAAGCATATAGATGTCACCGAGAAAAGTATTGGTGTCATATATATATTCATAGGAACAATTTGAATAACTCCTAGTAAATTTCCAATTAAAGGTACTAATATTCCAAGCACTATTAAAATAGATTGCTTTGAAAAAAAGCCAGATCTTCTAATTGTTGCAACAAAAAGTATTATCATATCTATTAATAATGTTATGTAACAAAAAAAAGTAGTTATGTAAAAAAATATTCCAAATTCTGATTCACTAAAATTTATAGAATACACCTTATAGAACAAATGATGTAAATCATTTGTCCATAAAGCTAATAGCAAAATTACAGGTATTATATAAAAATTCTTAAGTTTTTTTATTTTCACATCAGGATTATAGAAAAGTAATGCTATAAACAATAATTCTATTGGAGCATACATTGTAAATATATATGTAATGTAATCAAAATATATAGGTGGTATACCCGTTTTACTAAATAATATTTGTAACGATAAACCAATTAATGGCAAAGTTAAAAGCACTGTAAAAACAAAAAAATGCTTGTATAACTCACCTTTTTTTTTCATATTTGTTAAATATATTATTACACATGATACTATCCCTAGAACCCCCACTAAAACTAAAAAGGTGCTATTTACTACCATTATATCTCCCCCTCTAAAACTCTATAAATCCAATTTGTTTTAAATACTCAAAATACTTTATTAAATATTTTGATGTAACTTTAGGCCATTTAAATCCTAATTTTTCTAGCATTTCAATTGTAAAGTCTGATTTTATTATTGTATTAGTTCTATATTTCAAAGTGTTTTCTGTTGTAAGATCAATTACAATACCACTTATATCATCTGACCTATCTTTATCTTTCATATATTTGGTCATTAAATTAGAAAACTTTTCTTCACTAATAAATTTTATATCTATTCCGAAGCTTTTCTTTAATCATTTGTGCAAATTTTAATATTAATATATGATTGTGATTAAATAAATGAAATACATTAAATTCATCATTTAATCTTGCAAGTTTTAGTATTGCGTTTGCAGTGTAATCAATTGGAGAAAACTCCAAATAAAAATCTTCTAATTCTTCTGGTAATGTTTTAATTTTAACCACCGCTTTAATTCTATTAGCAAAAGCATTTTCATCAGGATTAATTTGAAATTTTCCATCAGAATATCTACTTGTTAAATTTCCAATCCTTATTATTTTTGCATTTAATCCCTTGGCAATTTGCTCAAATACATACCTCTCCGAAATAAATTTTGTGTTTGCATATATATTATTTAATTTTTGTTTAACATACATATTGTTTTCTCTATAATAAATTTTTTCCTTTATGCCATCTTGCTCTATATATCCTCCTTCTAGCATATTTCCTGATACACTTAAAGTAGATATAAGTAACATTTTCTTTTTATATTTAAGGCAAAAGTTTGCAATATTTTGTGTTCCTTTTACGTTAATATCCTCAAAATGTTCTTTTTCCCCAAAATGTTTTACACGTGCTGCACTATGTATTACAACATCAATGTTTTTTGCAATATTATTATAAAAATTAATATTTTTAATATCTTCAACGTTTTCAATATTAAAATCAGTTATTTCTTTGTCTATTATAATAATCCTTTTATTTATTTGTTTATTATGCTTATCGCCAAAGAAAAAATTCAGTCTTTCTTTTAAACGTTCCACTGAAGAAATATTATTTTTGCTTCTTACTAAACAATATACTTTTCCTTTTTGCTTACTTAAAAACTCATTTAGTATATGAATTCCTAGAAATCCTGTTACACCAGTTAATAATATATTGTTTATATTTTCCACATTTAAGTTTTGTGGTATATTTTTTTTACAATTACATTTTATAATTTCATTTATATATGAATAATCATAATTTGCAATTTCGTTATCCACATATTTTTTTTCGCTTTTTTCTATTAAATTAGAAAGTTCTTCTATTGTAGGATAATCATATATTTGACCATAGGTAATAGGAATATCAATTGCACCTAATTTTGTAACTAAATTAATAACATTTAAAGAGTCTAGACCCATATCAAATATATTATCATTTATCCCTATACTATCAATTCCTATTAATTTTATAAGTTCCATATATATTTTTTTCTGTATTAATGTTTTTGGCTTTTTCCTAACACCATTTTTAACAATACTAATAGTTGGTAATTCCTTTTTATTTACTTTTCCAAGAGTTGTAATTTTAAAACTATCTAACTGAAGATAAAAATTAGGTATCATATATTTAGGAAGCTTTGTATTTAGATGCTTTTTTAGCTCACTTACTTTTATTTTCTTGTTTGCAGTATAATATGCACAAAGTTTTCCTGTAGTATTTACAATAACTGCTGACTGAGTAATTTCTTTAAAATCTTTTATGTTTTTTTCTATTTCTTCAATCTCTATTCTTAACCCATGTAACTTTATTTGTGAATCAAGTCTTCCTAAATATTCTAATTCATTATTTAAATTAAATCGTGCTAAATCTCCTGTTTTATATATACGATTTCCATTAAACTTAATAAACTTATTATTTGTAGTCTCGTCATTATTATAGTATCCTTTTGCAACACCACTCCCACCAATACATAGCTGACCTTCACACATTAATGGCAATAGCCTGTTTTTTTTGTCTAGTATATATGCTGTAGTATTAGGTAGAGATACCCCTATATTTATATCATCTATGCTAGTTATACTTTTTGCAGAAGACCATACTGTGATTTCTGTTGGTCCATATCCATCATATATTAAAGCATTGGAATTGTTCTTTAAAATATCATAGAAAAGCGGTGGAAATACTTCTCCGCCAAGCATTACTCTTTTTAAGGGAGCCAATGTTTCTTTGCTATCATATTCAATAAAAAGTCCTATTCTTGTAGGAGTCATATTTAGCACTTCTATCTTGTTTTCTATAATTAGACTAGATATTTTAGAAGGTATTTTTTGTTCCTCTTCGTTTGCAAGAATAATTCTTCCACCTAAAGTTAATGGTATAAATATTTCTAAAATAGATATATCAAAAGAATAAGTAGAAAACCCACCCCATACTCTACACTCTTCTAATTTTTCAAATTCTATAGCCCCATACCTTAAATTCAATAAATTATTATGTGTTATCATAACACCTTTAGGTTGTCCTGTTGTTCCAGATGTATAAATTATATACGCTAAATCTTCTCCATTTACAATTCTTTTTAAATTCCTCATTTCATTATCATTACTATATTCCTGCAATTTAAACTTGTCCATATTTATTTTTCTTGAGTCTTTATTTATTAAAATATCTTTATATTTCTCATCTACAATTACTGTTTTAGACTTTGAATTTTCAATCATATATTCTATTCGCTCTATTGGAAAAGATGGATCTATAGGTAAGTATGCAGCTCCTGACTTTAACACTCCAAAAATTGCTACAATCATATCAAACGAGCGATTTAGTATAAGAGATACTATATCATTTGGTTTTACTTTTTGCTCTTCTCTTAAAACATATGCTAATCTATTTGCTCTATTATTTAGTTCTTTATATGTCATACTTTCTTTTTCAAATACAATTGCAATATCTTCGGGAGTTTTTTTTGCCTGTTCTTCAAAAAGCTCCATTATATTTTTACTATTATCATACTCCAATTTTGTATCATTAATAACATTTAGTATATGATTTTTTTCTTCTATTTCCATAATATCTACATCTTCAATTGATACACTACTATTAGTTATAACATTTTGTATTATTGCCATAATTCTTTTATGTAAAAATTCAATTTCTTTTTCTTCAAAAACATCTACTAAATAATCATAATTAATATTTAGTATACCTGTATTGTTTATATCCATTATATGTATCTGTAAATCATCTGATAGATTCTCATTAAATTTCCATTTTATATTATATCTACTCTCATCCTTAACGTCTACACGTGCATTTTGGTAAGATAGTGCTATCTTATATAAATTAGTTTTTATCTTACTTGTTTTATGAACATATTCAAGCGTTTTTTGATAAGGATACTTTTGATGTCTAAATAGATTTAGATTATTAGACGTTATATCTTTTGCAAGAGATAAAAAAGAAGTTCCCTCTTCTATCTTAATTCTCATTGGAAGTGTTGATACAAACATTCCAAGCATTTGTTTTTCTTTAAAGTTAGCTCTATTTAAAACAGGTGTTCCAATCACAAAATCATTTGAGTCTTTAACCCTGTACAAATAAATTGACAAAGCACTAAGAAACAATGCATATGGAGATAATCTATTTTCTTTACAAAATTCAAATATTTTGTCATTAATATCTTTTTTTAATTCAACACTATACCTATTTGCATTTGTTGAAATCTTATTAGACGAAGATTTTAAACAAATAGGATCTTTTATATCTTTTAAATATTCTTGCCAAAATTTTTCGTCTTTTATATATTTTTCTGATTCTTTATACTTTTTTTCGGTTTCAATATATTCTATATAACTTGGTTGTTGTACATAATCTAGTTTAATACCCGCTAAACATTTCTGATAGTTTTCAATTAAACTTGTTGCCATTTTGCTACCAGACCATGCATCTGCTATTATATGATGTATTCTTAGCAGTATTGCTCCATTTTTATTTCCATAATTTAAAATTTTAAATTCATATAGTTTATTATCAATTAAAAAAAAGGGTCGAAAAGCACTGTCTTCTATATACTCGTTTATCTGCTTTGCAGAGTACTCGGACAGGTTTACGACCTCTAACTTTTCATATTCATATGAAGAGACAAACTGGTAAGGTACATCTTTTTCCAAATATACCCTAGCTCTTAATATATCATTTTCTTCAATTAATTTATTAATTAACTCATTGCAAATTTTTTCATCAAAATCTTTTTCTATATTTATCATTCCAACTATAACATTTATTGGTGCATCTTCTTCAAATTTATCTGCAAGCCAAATGTTTTTTTGTGGAAAAGTCAAGCTATATTTACTTCTATCCATAAAATCATTTTCCTCCATTATATCTTTATTTAAAAATGATAAAACTATACATGTTTATAAGTATAGCAGAAATATAAAACTAAATCAATATTTTTTGAGTTTTTTTAAAAAAAATATTGACAAAGTTAAATATCTATGTTAATATATTGGAGGTGTTAGCGGGTATGGCGGAATTGGCAGACGCGCCGGACTTAGAATCCGGTGTTGCAAGACGTGAAGGTTCAAGTCCTTTTACCCGCACCAAAAAAAGATGTAAATATTAATATTTACATCTCTTTTTTTCCTCACTATTGACAAAGAGCCCTAATTATTTATCAGCCAAAAAAGCTGACATTTATCCAATAATTATTGATCAGCAAAATTTCTTCCGCCTTTGGAATATATTTGGTATTGTCTTGCAACCAAATATATTTGGGTACCTTTAACACCGTTTTTTCCACTTTTTCACCATCCAAAAAAATACATTTTCTTCTGCATTTATAAAAAACAGAAAAATATCCTTTTTTCGTACTAATATGTTGTATTAGTAGTTTTGTTGAAAAAGAAGGTTCTTCTTTAGCTTCTGAATTTTTATAATAATAAATATGGGTTCCACAAAAAGTCCTACACACATCAAATAACACGTTAGTATTTATACGTGCTTGATATTCTTCAATGCTCCCATATTCTTTGAAGGGGATATCTTTAAACCGCTTTAAATTATCTGCGTCTTCTTCTTTTATTCCCAAAGCACTGCAGTATTGTTCCTTTAATTTTTCAAATCCCATTTTTTTCTCCTTTTTTATTTAATTTATTTATTTAAATTAAACCACCACAATAAATATGTATGAATTATATCACATACTCTATGAAAAGTAAAGCCACAGCTTTAATATTACATAATCTTTTAAACACAACCTATATTTTTTCTTCAATCATAATAGCACTGTTTTACAATATAATTAAATAGTAGGTGATATGATGGAAAACAAATCAAAAAATAATTCAAAAGAACACTTAAAACACAAAATATATTTAAAAGATATGATTTTATCCTATAATAAAATAAATAATTATCTTAATACACTTATTTTAAAACATAGTGATAAAATTTCAAAAAAGATTTTAGGATATACAAATTTCAAATTCCCCCTATCTTGTTACATAATTGGAAAAGGAAGCAAACACGTACTGCTTTTTGCAAATACACATGGAAATGAAATTATCACTTCACACTTTTTACTAGAATTTATACTTACTTTAGTACAAAATACTGATATATACATGTCATACGCAAAAGACTTTACTTTTCATTTTATACCCCTACTTAACCCTGAAGGATACGTTATATCTAGTAGTATCGTAACCCATAATACATATTTAAAAAGCCAAATAGATATTGAAAAACTTTGTAAAAAATATTTAGAACTCTATAACTTAGATGATAAAATCGCATCACAAAAAATATATATGAAAAAGAATTTTACAACTGTTCTTGAGTCCTCTAGTAACCACATTCCCTATTATCCTTTAAAGAAAAGTGTAGATAGTATATTAAAAAGTTGCAAATTAGATGCTAGTTTTCTACCTATATGGGCAGCAAATGGAATGGGTTTTGATATAAACTCAAACTCCATACATAAATTTAAACAAATACTTTTACTAAGAAAATCTCAAAAGGTAGGACCACTTAGATATAACGATATACCCGTAACTATACCCAGTCCAATATGTTATCCTGGTAGAAAAGCATTTGACAGTAAATGTCCTGAAAATATCATACTTTACAAATATATAAAAAAGCTGTATACTATGAACTCTAATAAAAATATTGATGATAGTCTTTGTTTTATATTTTCCTACCATTCTACTGGTGGTGAAGTTTATGGTTACCCAGATAGTAAAATTTCAACAACAAAGCAAGTCGATATCCATTTAAATGCAATGAATAAATATTGTGATATAACAAACTATAGGCCAATTGATGAAAATCTAAAATATGGTGTAATGGATTTTTATAGGGCTAGTCTTGAAGGTGTGGTATCTCTTAGTATAGAGCTTTCTAACTTAAATGCTAACCCTATTGGGCCATATTCTAACTTAAGAGGGCTTAAAAAAGAGTTTATATTAAATAAAGAGGCTATATTTAATACTATACAAGAAGACATTTAAGATAAATATTATATATTTTTTTATACTTTCTTTCAACAAATCAATTGACAAACAAAAGTTTGTTTGATATAATACTTTTATAGAAAAGAGGGTTATTTTATGAACATTACAACAATACTGCTTATTGCTATTATTTTTATTGTAATAGTAATACTTATAGTTTTGATAAAAGAAAAAAGAAAGAACAATTCTAAAGAATTTATGCAAGAATTTAATTTGATAAGACAAGAACTGTCTACCATGCTTATGCAAACAAGAGAAGAACTTTCAAAAAACATAAGCAATAAAATCTCAGAGAGCTCTAATACCCAGCAACTTCAACTAACAGCTCTTACTAATTTAAACGAAACAAAACTTGATAATACGCGTAAAAATATCGAAGAAAAACTAGAAAACATACGTAAAACTGTTGAAGATAGACTTACAATGATACAAAAAGATAATAGTGAAAAACTCGAAAAAATGCGTGTTACTGTAGATGAAAAACTTCATAACACCTTAGAAAAAAGACTTAATGATTCTTTTAAACTTGTAAATGATAGATTAGAATCAGTTTACAAAGGTCTAGGAGAAATGCAAACACTTGCACAAGGTGTAGGTGATTTAAAAAAAGTATTTACAAATGTAAAATCTAGGGGATTTTGGGGAGAAATACAGCTTGGTACAATTCTAGAACAATTCCTTACAAATGAACAATATTCTAAAAATGTAAAGACCAAACCTAAGTCTAATGACCTTGTTGAATTTGCTATAAAACTTCCTGGAAGAACAGATAATCAATTTGTATGGCTTCCTGTTGATTCGAAATTTCCAATTGAAGACTATTCAAGACTTGTAGACGCAGAAGATGTAGCAGATATTCCACTTATTAATGAATATAGAAAAAAACTTGAAAACTCAATAAAATCATTTGCAAAAGATATATGTGAAAAATATATTGAATCTCCTTATACTACCGATTTTGCAGTTATGTTTTTACCAACAGAGAGTCTTTATTGTGAAGTATTAAGAAATACCGGACTTTGCGAGTTTATATCACAAAAATATAGAATTGTTGTATCTGGTCCAACTACGTTTGTAGCTTTACTAAATAGCCTGCAAATGGGCTTTAAAACACTTGCTATTGAAAAAAGGACAAGTGAAGTTTGGCAATTACTTGGTACTGTAAAAACAGAGTTTGGTAAATTTGGTGATATATTAGATAAAACAAATAAAAAACTATTAGAGATATCTTCTACTATGGACCTTGCTTCTAAAAAAACAAGAACAATTGAGAAAAAGTTAAAAAAAGTAGAAGCTCTTCCTATAGCTAGTGAAAGTGAATTTTATGACAATGATTCTCTAATTTTATCAAATACTTTAAATGACAATACTGTTGATAAAAATGAAAATATTTGATTTTTTGATACTTAAACTACACTCTAAAAAAGTACGTATTAAT
>JAVXNL010000046.1:0-10206 GCA_036645795.1 Clostridia bacterium | reverse complement strand
AAACACTTTTAAGTGTTTTAGTATATGGAATTCGTAAAATCCCCCTCACAAGCGGCTAGAAAATATATGTTTTCTACTTTGAATAGAGGATGTTTTTTATGGAATTTTAGAAATGTGGATAGGTATAGTAGTATACAAGAAAGAAATGTTGATGCTGTAGTTATCATAAGCGTTGGAACGTTTTATACTGTATTGAGTATAAATGGTTAGGGATTCACGCTATAGCAAGACTGCACTTATGCTTGTATTAAGAATAGAGGAATGCATAAATGTATACTTGCTGTGAAGAGCACGTTATATAATCTAAGTTGCAAAGAAAAAAGGTATATCACTTATAGTGTTAGTTATAACGATTTTATTTTCTTATGACGAAAAAAATGGTTTTAAAACAATGGGATATACAATGATGAAAGTTAATGGAGGAGAGCATGAAAATACAGATAAATAATGATGAAAAATTAAAAAATAAAGTTGAACTAGAATTGCATGAATATAACAAAGAGCATTGTAAATTTATTAAAGAACATTCAACAGGGAGTCATACTGAATATAAAAGATATAATTTTATTGCATATGATGCCAACAACTTAATGATTGGTGGTGGATTAGGTACAGTTCAATATGAATGGTATTATTTAGAGAAATTATGGATTGATGAAAACCACAGAAAACAAGGTATTGGTAGTAAGATTATTAAGGAAATCGAAAAAATGGCTATTAGAGAGAATTTAGTTGGAATAAGAATGGAAACATGGAGTTTTCAAGCAAAAGGATTTTATGAAAAAAATGGATATGAGGTTTATGCAGTGTTACCTAATTCTCCTAGGGGGATTACTACTTACGTTCTAAAAAAAGAATTAAATAAACTTTAGAGCTTATAGTATACAGAAACCATAAGAAAACGTACTAAACTTTAACACTACCCAATAAAAGTAGGATGAAATAAAAAACGAACGAAAAGTAAAATAAACAGTAACTATTTTTTATGCAATTGCTTTATAATAAAATGGTGATAATGTTTTTGATATATGTTACAATAAAACATAAGAGAGGGTGATAATATGAAAGTACAGGAAATAGCACAACTTTTAGAAGAAGCTAGAGTATTAGAGGGAAAAGAACAGTTTGTGGAATCTGTTCAAGCAAGTTATCAAGTGATACGTGACGTATATGAAAGCTTGTTAGAGACAAAAGGAATCGAAACAAAGAAAATAGATAAAGAGGATTTAAGTGATAAAATGAAAGAGGAATTCAAAGAATACCCTAATATTATTGGGGCAGTATCAAAAGTAAATGATGTTATACGAAAATATGATTATGATTTTAAAGAACCTTTTACTAAAACAGATGCTAAATCAATGGTGATGTATTCCTATTATATGATGTATGAATATGGAGAATATATAAAAAGTAAAGTAGGTGAAGTAGATGGCTAACAATGACTATAATGAAAAAGTAAATAATCTTATGCCAAATGATTCTAAATATTCAAAGTTCATAGATGTTTCTTTGAATGAGTTTTTTAGAGAGTTGAAAGGGACTATCTATGGTAAAAAAATAGCATATCAAGACTGGTTAGAACGTAAAGAAAAACAAGTAGAAGACTGGGAAACAGCGAGGCAGGAGCGAATAGATATAGCATACGAAGAGTTAGAATCTTGCGAGGAAGCTATGAAAGAAAATGATATCGATAAATTAATAGGAATATTAGTAAAGGAGTCCAGTTTAAAATATCCAGAAGAATATAAATACCGAATAGTAGAAGCAGCATACGAAGCCAATTTTAATGCACATTTCTCGTGTGATCACTATTATCCTATAAAAAGCTGGCTATTAGAACAGGTGGTTTTACTATGGGACTCTGAAAAAGATTCTTATGGAATTAATAAGGATGAAGACAATATGGGGAATGTATTGTATTTTGATATTCCAGGAAATGGTCAAGTCAGTTTTCATTTGGTAGATACCCAAATAGATCCCAAAACAGTACCTAAATATCCTTATGCATGGAAAGGAACAGTCAACTTTGAGATGCCAACAGATAAAAAAATAGACAATTACCATGACCTTATGTTTGCGTTACACGAAGAAGGTAAATTACGAGAAGAACAAAAAAAAGGAAAGGGTGGTTGCTATTTAAATCAAGTAATAGATTGTGGAGAATTAAGTCCGGAAATCAAAAATGTATTAGTAAGTACAAAACCTTTTCGAAAAGTGCCTATTGAGGATAAGGGAGTAGTAGAGATAATGGTATCAGAAGCTGGCGTAAAAGGAAAGCGTAGCCTGTCTAAAAAGGAGATTAAAAATGCAGATGATGAATATACTAAGAATGAGAAAGAAAAAGAAAGACAACAAATAGAAAACATATTCCTAAAGAATGAACAAATCATAGAATAGATAGTAAGAAAGTGCTTATGCTATCAGTAGATATAAAAAAACATGCTTTGTCCTTTGCTATAGGGTAAATATTAATAAAATACATATGCTAGTAATATTGTATAGGCCAAAAGAGCTCTATATTTTAATGTGAAAGTATGTGTATTTATTTTTTGCTTTTTATTTGGGGTTAAGAGAGTTATTTAGGAAATATAGAGGTGGGTATATATGAATAAAGTATATTTAACAGCTAAAGTATTAGGAATATCAAAAATAAAATTTGATTTGCAAAATGGTATTTAAGCAGTATGTATAGTAACTGTGGAAGATGTGGATAAACCAGGCAATAAATTTAGATTAAAATTTATAGATAATATGTGTGATTATTGTTATAATTATTTAAGTATTGGTATCTGTTTGTTTGTAAATGTATCTGCTTCTTTTAATATGATTCGTGTAGAGTATGTTGAAAAAAATAAAGCGTGATTTACAAAATGTAATACATTTTTATTAGGGGAGAGATAAGTAATATATTGTACTTTACAAATAAAAAAAATAAAAATAGCAAATAGTAGCAATAAAATAAATAAAAATATTATACTTACTTGCTTGCTTTTAAGACGTTAAAATTGTATAATATTAAAATAAACAGTTAATAAAAATCACAATAAAATAAAATGCTTTTAGTAGTATTGTATTATTTTTTTAAACATATTATGCCAGGAGGAAAAAACATGTTTGATTTTAAAAAGACTCTTTCAAAAATATTTATAGGGCAAACATTTTCGCTTCTTACGAGCGCTATAGTTCAATATATTATAGTATTTTATTTGACATATAAAACGGGTTCTGCTATTGTACTTGCTTTAGCTACAATTGCTGGGATATTACCACAAATAATATTAGGTCCTTTTGCAGGTGTTTTAATAGATAGGTTAGATAGAAAAAAAGTTATGATTTATTCGGATAGCTTGGTAGCACTATCAACACTTGTATTAGTGGCCCTATTTATATTAGGTGAGCCAAATGTTATTTGGATATATTCAATACTTTTTGTAAGATCAATAGGTGCTACTTTTCATACCCCAAGTCTTCAAGCGTCAATTCCTCTTATTGTACCAAAAGATAAAATTGTAAAGGTATCAGGCATAATGCAGACAATAAGTTCTGTAACTACAATTGTTGCACCTGTTGTTGCAGGAATATTATTTGGGGTAGTTGATACGGAATATATAATATTTTTAGATATTATAGGAGCAATAATTGGAATAGGAAGTTTGCTACTTGTAAAAATTCCAAGTCCTAGAAAGAATATATCTGAAATGGAGCTTATAAAAGAGATGAAAGAAGGATTGTATGAAATTAAAAAATCTCCATATTTGTTAATAATAACACTATTCGTAGTTATTGTATCCTTGATATTTATGCCAGTAAGTTCAATGTTCCCTCTGATAATAAGTTCATATTTTAAATTAAGTGCTATATATATAAGTATAATAGAGGTAGCATTTTCAGCTGGAATGGTAATTGGGGGCTCATTACTTATTGTATGGGGGGGATTTAAGAAGAAGCAATATACAATAATACTTTCTATGTTGGTATTTGGTATTGCATTAGCAATTTCTGGCTTAGTACCAGTTAAACTATATTTTGTTTTTGTGGCTTTTGTATTTATTATGGGAGTTGCAGCACCAATGTTTAACGGAATATATAATTCTATATTACAGCTTAAAGTACATCCGGATAAACTTCGGCAGAGTATTTTCAATATCAACAAGTATGATGCTTGTAGCAACTCCAGTTGGACTTTTAATTTGTTCTCCTATAGCACAAAAAATAGGAGTAAATAAGTGGTTTACAATATCAGGTGGGTTAATTGTAGTAACATGCATTATCACATTATTTATAAAAACGGTTAGAAATGAAGAATAATAAATAGAAATATTAGGTAATAACGAAAAAACTACCAAAACTCTTATTTAATATGTATTGTTAGAATATTATTATGACAAAAAAAGTTTTTGGTTGTATAAAAATATATATTTGAAAGGGTGAAAGTTATGTTAAAATCAAACAAAAGAAATCAAAAAGCGCTGCAAAGCGTTGCGGGAGTACACACACACACACACACACACACACACACACACACACACACACAGGGGTATTAGTTTAATAGTACTCGTAATAACAATTGTTGTTATAATAATTTTAGCAGCAGCAGTAATACTTACATTAAATAAAAATAACCTAGTAGAAAACGCTAAAGAGGCAACTTTTAAATCGGATATTACATCATTTAAAGATGAATTAAATATATATATATCTGGAGAATTGGCAAATAGTGTTGGAAATAGGGATAAAACTATTAATGCAACAGGAGAAGCTATAAAAAAATATATACCTAATTTTAATGTGGCAAAATATGGAGATAAAATAGTAATAAAAGAAGATGAAGTAAAATATAGTGGAAATAGTTTTAACGAAATACAATGGGCTAAAGATATAATAGATTACGAATATATACAAAATGGTCTTTTACTAAATTATGATGGAATAAACAATAGTGGGAAAGGACATGATAAAAACACAAAGATATGGAAAGATTTGAGTGAAAATGGTAATGATGGAGTTTTAACTGGCTTTAATTATTCTGACAATAGTGGATGGGGAACAGACTTTTTAAGTTTTGATGGTATAGAAGATGTAGTCAGTTCGCTTAAAAATGTTGATTATAAAGGATCTAATAAAGTTACAATAGAATTAGTTTTTTCAAAAGAAGATGATTCCAAACCAAAAATCATTCTTGAATCATCAGAAAATTCTAATCGTAATTATGCTACTTATTATATTAATACTGGCGAATATAATGGAGTAGCGGATATTACATTTGCTTTGAAATATAATGAGGTTACTAACAATATACGCTGTGTAAATCATAAAAAAGTAGATAATGTTGTTAAGAAAAATAAATTTAATCAAGTATCTATACAGTTTGATTCAAGTAGAGTATATGATACATTTATATCAATATTTTACAAGGGGCAAAAAAAAGAATTAAGTAAGATTATAAGTCCTGGGAGTACACTATATAATTACGATATATCAAATTTACCAATAAATAATTATAAGATTTTTATCGGTGGTAGAGCTTCTGCTAATACTTTTTCTAAAGTAAAAGTAAAAGGTGTAAGAATATATAATAGAGTGTTAACTGATGAAGAAATAAAACAAAATTGTGAAATAGATAAGATAAGGTATAAGCTTGACATGTAATAATTAGTATAAAAGATAAAATAAAGCAGTAAAGATAGAAATATATTTTTATTGCTTTTTTTATATAAAAGATTATTGATTTTATAAATCATATATATAATATTTGTACAAATTAAGGTATAAAAAGTATAGTAAATGCAAAAAATAAACAATATAAATAAGCAGGAGAAAAATATGAGACTAGATATAGCGTTTGAAGATAGAAAAACATTTGCCAAAGGATTTTGCGTATATAAATTTATATGGATATTTTGTATAATTTGTATATTTGGATATATATATGAGAGTATACTTTGTATATTTCAATTAGGTCATTTTGAAAGTAGACAAGGACTTATTTATGGACCGTTTATACCAGTATATGGATGTGGTGCAATGATATACATGTTTATTATAAAGTATGAAAAAAGTCTATTTAAAATATTTATATACACCTCATTTATTGGTGGAGCATTTGAGTTTTTGTATTCTTTTTTTCAAGAAAAACTTCTCGGAACTGTATCTTGGAACTACGATTCGTATTTTATGAATTTTCAAGGAAGAACGAGTATAATACATGCTGTTTTTTGGGGTATTCTTGGAATGGTGTTTGCTAAATTTGTCTATCCATATTTATCAAACAGAATAGAAAAAATACCATTAAAAATAGGTATTGCACTTTCCTGGGTAGGGATTATTTTTATGATATTTAATATATATTTGTCAATAGTTGCCTCAGCAAGGCAGAAACAAAGATTATATAATATGCCACCTAAAAATTACACGGAATTTTTTTTGGATAGATATTTTCCAAATGATAAATTGGATAATAAATATACAAATCATAAAAGAATACATACATAACACTATTAGTGTATATTGCTATTCGTTTTGCAAAAAAATATTGACAATAATAATGTATAGTGATAAAATTAAATATATGGAGGTGATGATGTGAAGTGCATTGTAACAGGAGCAACAGGCCATATTGGAAATGTTTTGGTAAAAAAAATGTTAGAACAAAATATAGATGTGAGTGTATTTGTACTAAAAAATGAAAAAATAAATAGTTTAGATGGCTTGAATGTAGAATATTTTTATGGAGATGTAAGAGATTTACATTCGTTAGAAATCGCGTTTACAGGTATGGATCAAGTATTTCATTTGGCAGGAATTATAGAAATTGGAAGTGGAAATAAAAGGCTTGTAAGAGAGGTTAATGTAAACGGAACAAAAAATGTAATAGCTGCTTGTAAATCTCAAAAAGTTAAAAGATTAATCTATACAAGTTCTGTACATGCAATAGCAGAAAAGCCAAATTGTGAAATTATATCTGAGACAATGGAGTTTGATCCGAAGTTTGTAAAGGGAATATATGCAAAAACTAAAGCAGAAGCAACATCTTTTGTATTAAGTGCAAATGATGATTTTTTGGAAACTATAATTGTACATCCATCTGGTGTTATTGGACCATATGAATATTTAAAGTCTAATTTAGGACAACTAATAGAAGATTGTGCAAATAAAAAAATTGCAGCATATGTTGGTGGGGGATATAATTTTGTAGATGTAAGAGATGTTGCAGATGGTATTATACAAGCATCTCAAAAAGGAATGCCAGGCGAGTGCTACATTTTAGCAGGACATAAAGTGAGTGTCAAAGAACTTATGAAATATGTAGAAGAGATAACGGGAGTAAAAGCTCCTACATTTAAATTAGCAAGGTGGTTTGCGTTTGCAACAGGTGCTTTTGCAGAACTGTATTCTAAAATAGTTAAACAAAAACCATTATTTACATCATATGCAATATACACTCTTGGTACAAATTGTAATTTTTCGATAGAAAAAGCGAAAACTCAGTTAGGATATAGTATAAGAGATATAAAAGATACACTAAGAGATACTGTTGATTGGCTAGAAGAAAATCATAAGTTAAGTATAAAATATAAATAGATATAACGAGGGGAATGTGTATAATAAAGGGGTGAGAAAACTTATGAATTTAAAAGAAATATCACAAAAAGGCGGATTAGATACTTTAAGTAAAGAAGAACTTAGTAAAGTAGCGATGGATTCAAAAGAAATAGTTTATGAGTATAACAGCTGTAAGCCAAAAGAAGCACAAAAAAAGCATGATATACTAAAAAAATTAATTGGTAAACTTGGTGAAAATGTAACAATACGAATACCATTTATATGTGATTATGGTTTTAATATAACTATTGGGGACGAGGCATTTATAAATTATAATTGTTGTATTTTAGATCATAGTGAGGTTGTGATAGGAAAACATGTGAGGATTGCGCCAAATGTATCAATATTTAGCACAACACATTCCGTAAACCCTAAAATAAGACTTAAAAGTTCTTGCTATGGTAAGAAAATAGTAATAGAGGATAATGTTTGGATAGGTGGGGGAAGTATAATAAATCCTGGAGTGACAATAGGGGAAAATAGTGTAATAGGTTCTGGAAGTGTTGTAACAAAGTCAATTCCTGCAAATGTTGTAGCAGTTGGAAACCCATGTAAAGTTATACGAGATATATCAGAAGATGAGATATAACGTTAAAAACTAATTATTTAAATAGTTAAAATTAAAATTGAAGCTTTACAAAAAAATGTAAAGCTTTTTTAAGTTTATTGATAATAAGGGTATTGCAGTTAAAAACAAAATTTAAATATAGTTCTACCCAAATAATTGATACATTAAAAGAGGTAAATGTTAGTTATTTAGAAAAGGGAATATATTCAATGATTAGAAGTGAAAAAGAAATATATTTAGAATTAGAAAAAATATTTAATGTTGATTTAAACGTTGATTACATTAGAACAGAAACAATTAATGCCAAAAAGAGAGAAATCACATAACACATTTTAAAAAGCAGCAAACACTACTAGTAGTGGCATTTGCTGCTTTTAACTGCCAAACTCACCATATATTTTGGATATATAGGCTTTATTTTTTGATTTGTATATAGTATAATTATATTAAATGTAGCAAAGGAGAGTATAAAAAATGGATAGATTTGATGATGATGAAGCAAAAAACATTGCAAATGATAGATGGAATAAAATGCACCAAAGTTATGAAAGAGAAAAAATAAAATATGATGACTGGTTAGAGCTATTTGACAAAGCAATAGTACATTGTGATACTCCAATTATAGATTTAGGTTGTGGTAGTGGTAATGATACAAAGTATTTACTTGAAAAAGGGAAAAAAGTTATCCCTTGCGATTATTCGGAAAAAGCTGTTGAAAATGTTAGAAAAAATTTTCCTGAAGTACAAAGGGCTGAATGTTTTGATATGACAAAAGGATTACCATTTCCTGAAAATTTTACTGATATAATAATATCTGATTTATCATTACATTATTTTACTGAAGAAACTACTCATAGAGTTTTAGAAGATATACATAGAGTATTAAAGCCAAATGGATTATTAATTTTTAGGGTAAATTCTGTAAATGATGTTAATCATGGTGCAGGAGAAGGAATGGAAATAGAACCTAATTTTTATCAAACGGAAGATGGTA
The DNA here is from genome assembly GCA_036645795.1 of Clostridia bacterium. Classification (GTDB taxonomy): domain Bacteria; phylum Bacillota; class Clostridia; order TANB77; family CAG-465; genus CAG-465. The sequence continues at coordinate 1,042 of JAVXNL010000046.1, read as the reverse complement.
GAACAAAAAGATTTTTTAATGATGAAGATATACAAAGATTCTTTGAGGGTTGGGATATTTTCTATAAGCAAGAAGAAACAATGACAAGATATGGAATGCCTAAAGAATTATGGAGATGTGTAGCAAAAAATAACAAATAAACTTAATATCTATAGCACTTACTAATTATTTTAGTAGGTGTTTTTATTACGAAGAAAAATGGTGGATTTTTCGTAGTAACAAGGTTAAGCTACCTATATTTGTGCCGAGCAAAGCTCGTGTACAAAAGGGAGTTTTTCTTAAAATGATAGCAACAACCATAATTAGATTTAGATTTTTTTTCGCCAAGCATTTAGGGACGTTCCATAAATAAATAGTGATTTGGAGGTGAAAACATGAAAATGTATGTAGTGTTGGTTTAACTTAATATTAACTAATAGGGGGTAATCATTATGAAAGAGCGGGACAAAGTAGCAAATGTTTTTACTAGCATTGCTCCGGAATGGAACAATAAAGGAGGTTTTATATCTAGTTACATCGGGCAGAAAAGTCCTTATAAACGCTTATACTTAAACGTTTATAAGGACTTTATTTGTTAATCATGGTGCACCATCAGGGGCTTGAACCCTGGACAAATTGCTTAAGAGGCAACTGCTCTACCGACTGAGCTAATGGTACATATACAAGTATATAAATATTTGTAGAATGTTTCTAATAACCATATATATTATACCTATAATAGCAGAGTAAGTCAATAGTTTTATATAATTTTATATAAAAAATAAGTATATACAACTGAAAATTATGTAGTGTGTAATCTGTGTAGTAATTATAAAATGTAAAAAACTAAGTTTACTTATTAAAATATCTATGGGATAATAAACCAAAAAATAAATAAAACGGTTGTTAGTAAGAGTGTTAAAAAAATAATCATTTAAAGGTAGAGGTGGGACACTCACCGTCAGTTTAAATGATTATTTATTTATACTTTTTTTCTTTTTGTTTTTCTTTTTGCTTTTTTTCTTTTCTGTTTTCACTTTTTATTTTTTTTACTTATTGAGTT
>JAVXNL010000045.1:0-10218 GCA_036645795.1 Clostridia bacterium | reverse complement strand
CAAATTCTTTCATAATCCAAGTTTTCCCAACTTGTCTAGCTCCTCTAATTATTAAGGGCATCCTATCCTTTAATTTTTTCCATTCTTCTAGTTCTTTTATTTTCTCTCTATACATAATTTCACCTCCGTCTATCATTATATACATATTATAACATAGTTATTACATAAATTCAAACGAGAATATCAGGATTTTTACATTTTTTCAAACGACTTTATTGTTAATTCCCCACATTTTCAAACGACTTTTTGTTTATTCTTGCACATTTTGTGAACGACTTTTGAATGTTAATATTTATTATATTTTTGTTTTTAAACACTCTATAACTCTTATATATATTAATACAAAATTAAAATTAATTCAAGCCTTTTTTAAAATTACTTATTTTTAGTTACTGTTTACTACAACTTATGTTCATAAATGCTTTATCCATTTTTTCTTCTTATAAACATTCTTTTAAAATCTTTATAGTTAAAAGGAATTAAAGGATAAAGATAATTTTCACCAATTATTGCTTTATTGCTTGCAATTGTAATTATAGTAAGCACGATCCCTGCAATAAAGCCCCATACATTAAATATTGCTACAAGTATTAGTATTATAACTCTCATAAATTTTATCGCGTATCCCATTTCATAAGATGTTTGTGAGAAGTATGCTATTGCAACGACTCCGCTATATAGCATTGCTTCTGGAACTATTAATTTTGTAGTTACTGCTATATCACCTATTATTATAGCTCCCACAAGTGATATAGAATTAGATATCATACTAGGTGTATTTATGCTGGCGGATTTTAATAAATGAATAATAAATTCTAAAGCTAGTAACTGAAATATAATAGGTATTGAATTACTTTCTTGTACATTTAAAAAATGTAAATAATCAGGTAATTTATCCATGTTATTTATAGCAAGCAACCAAAGAGGTGTTAATAACAAGCTCATAAGGACTATGAAAAACCTGCTAATTCTTAAAAATCCTGATATTGGTGGTGAAAAGTAAAAATCTTGAGCTTCTTCAAAAAAGTCAAAAAAGTAGGTCGGAAGAATTATAGCAGAGGGTGTATTATCTACAAGTATTAAAATTTTACCTTCTAGTATACTCGCTGATGCTACATCTGGTCTTTCTGTAAATCTAACTTTTGGAAATGGATTAATCCATTTCTTTGTTTGCATTGCCTCAGTTAAGCTCTGTGATCCCATCGTCAATGTTTTTACATCTAATTTATTTAATTTTTCTTTTATTTTATCCACTAATTTTTGATCAGCTTCACCTTTCATATAACATACTACTACATCTGTTTTAGATACACTACCAACGCTTATGTACTCACTCATAAAATCTTTATTTCTAACTCTTCTTCTAATAAGGGCTATATTAAATATTAAGGTCTCTATAAAACCATCTTTCGCTCCGCGTAACACTTTATCTTTTTCTGGTTCTTGTATATTTCTTTGAGGATATTGTCTTACATCTATTATTATACACTCTTCAAAATCATCAACAAATAAAGCAACACTACCAGATAAAACTTCAAATATTACATCATCTATATTATTTAATAGCGTTATTTCAGGGTATGGCATAAGTGTAGATAAATATTCTTTTTCACTTTTAATGCTAGCTATCGCATCAGGAGTTGTAAGCAGCATAAATCTCATTATTTCTTGCATCATTTCGTCTTTTAAAAAGCCATCTACATAATACATGTATGATTCCCTTGTACCACCTATTTTTATATTTCTTTTTATTATATCAAAGTTTTTTTCTGGCTGTATTAAGCTATCCATCTGCAAAACATTTAAATTTATTTTTTTTACTACTCTCATTTATATTTCCTTTCAATGCGTTTTTGTTTTCATCATTATTAGTATTTCAAAGTAATATCTAAATTATACTATTGTTGAGATAAAACAGCTTTTTATATAAATTATACATGATTAGATTAGATTATCTAAATATAAACTAGCAAAAACAACAAGATATATGGCATTTTTTTTAAAACCACATATCTTGTTTATGTTAAATGTATTTTATTATAATTATAATTACTTTAATTTATCATATGGAACTATTACAAAAAACTCACCAGCAGCGTAAGGTGCTACCGTATAATTTTCAAAATATATTTTTAAACCTTCTCTATCAAACACAAAATCTTCAAAATTTTCCAACTTTTTATCAGTTCCTTGTTTTAACATATCTATTGAATTATATTGTTTTATTTTTTCATTTTCTTTTAAACTGTTGTATGTATACTTTGACAATATACTTAAAATGTTTTTGTTTTTATCAACTAAATCTTCTATTTTTACAATCTTATTTACTTTTGTATCATATGTTATAGTAAAAATATCATGAATTGGATGAACTCCTAATACATCTATATCCAAAAAAAACACAAATGATATATAATCACCATATAAATATTTATCAAATTTTGCATTAAGAATAAATTTCTCATTTATCTGTGTATTATGACTTTGATAATATTGTTTTAATTGTTTTATATATTCTTGTATATTTTCATTTACTTCTTTATTTAACTCTTCATAATTTGTTATTGGATAGTATATCTGTATTGAATATTTTTCATTATCTTCTTTTATTTGTGCAACGCTATATTCTTTATCATGATTTTCAAACACTTTTTTTACTTCTACATTACTATAGTTAAAACCACCTACATAATATGTTGCTACTACAAAAACAAAAAATAAAAGAAACGCTAATATATATTTTCTTTTCAAACTAAATCACCTTTTACAGTATATGCGTATCTTTTATTTATTTGCTAAATTATATTTTTATTCTTATTTTTTTAGCCCTTTTTATTTATAACTAAATATTTCACTTTAAAACATATGGTATATTAAGATAATGTTCCAATTTATTTGATACTACGCCTTCTTTGCTAATAGTTATTATATTTATATCCTTACACATATCATTTATATATTGAAGACACTGCCCACAGGGCACAATAGTCTCATCTAATTTATCTATATTTATATTTCCCCCAACAATTGCTATACTATCAAATTTTCTTTCTCCCATTGATATTGCATTTTGTATTGCACATCTTTCTGCACAAACAGACATTGCAGGTATTGTACTATCTTCTATATTAGCGCCTAAATATACAGTTCCAGACTTTGAAAGAAGCGCTGCTCCTACTGCATAATTTGATATATCTGTCAAAGCATTTTTTCTAGCTTTTGCAGCTATTTGAATTAATTCTTCATTTTTCATTTTTACCTCCATTTATTTAATGTATAGTTCTAAACAAAGCTAAGTAAATTATCCTTATGAGCTACAACATATACATATGATTTTTTATCGTCTACCTAAACAAGTCTAATATATTTGGCAAATATGGTCTCATTAATACAATCTGGTACACTATTAGCACTACTAATACCCCCAAAACTGCACTAATCACCATATATATTGGTTTTATTTTTGTGTTTTCTATCCTTATTTGTGCTATCATTATGCTAAGTAAAAATGATACCGCTCCAACAAATAAGCTTTTTGTTATAAGATAAACATATGTAGTTAATGCAAAGGCCAAAGCTACTCTTGCGCTAGGATATGCTTGAGCATATTTATCTCCCTTTCCAAACATTCCTTTTAATATTACTGCAAGTAGCACTACTGCAAATATAATAGTAAGCAAAACATGTAGTTTAGAACCAAGTATAGAATTTATAACTGAGCTTGTGGCATAACATATTTTATCTACAAATAAAAAATATGCTACTATAACTGCAACACCTCCAGATATAAGCACTCCACCTGCTGCAATATCTTTTGCAGCTTTTGCCCTATCATCATATTTATCCGTTACAAGATCAACTATATATTCTATTGCAGAGTTTATCATTTCTGCAAATATTACAAAACCTATTGTAAGACAAAGACATGCAAACTCAGTTTGAGTAAAATCAAAAAACAAACTACCTATTAAAACAAAAAGTCCAATTATATAATCAAGTCGTAAATTCCTCTCCGTTTTAAATGCTCGTATTATACCATCAATTGCATGTCCCATAGCAGAAAATAGTGTTTTGTTTTTAGTATGTTTTAAGCTCTCTAAATGTTCTGATTTTTTTTCTTCTTTTTTAAATGCTTTTTCTTTACTTGATTTTTGTACATCCTCTTTTTCTTCACTTTTATTTTTATCTATATTAGCCTGCTTTTTAGTATCTTCTATCATACTACTTACACACCCCAATCTCATTTAAAATTTTTTCTTCTAGCTTGCGCATAACAATCTTTTCTTCTTCTTCTATATGATCATATCCAATTAGATGGCATATACCATGAGTTATCATATATAGCATTTCTCTTAATATACCTGTTTCGTATTCTTTTGACTGTTGTTGTATAACATCAATACACAAGAAAACATCCCCCAGTTCTATCTCCTTTATTTGTTTTGATTTATTCATTTGTTTAGAAATCTCCTCTAATTCTTGTTTTTCAAAAATCGGAAAGGATAATACATCCGTCACTTTATCCACATTTCTATATTTTTTATTTATTTGTTTTATTTCTTCTTTGCTTACGCTACTTATTGTTACAAATACTTTATCAATATTTATCTTTTGTTCGTTTAAAGCAAAATACACTATATCTTTTACCTTATCTTGTATATTTATACTTTCACTGTTTATTTGTTTATTCATAAATAGTTCTATATTTTCATCCAAATCAATTTGTATATTATCTCTATCCATATTTTATGGGATCCTTTCTACAAAATCACCTATTTGTTCATTTACTTTATATTTTATTGTTACAATAACACCGCCATCCACATCTTCTACATTTTCCTCTGTACTTAGTAAAACAGGATTTATTGTGTTTTTAAGTACTTCATTTTTAATATAACTATCAGCTTCTAGCATTGCTTGAACTTTTAATTCCTCTCTTGTTTTTGTCACTTCACTTTCCACATATTCCACACATTTATATATATCCAATGAGCTATTGATGCCAAATAGATTGATTTTTTTACTACTTTTAGTTATATCATATTTTTTTGATTTATTCAAATAATTCAACATATTTTCTTTAGAATTTATGGTAATTCCAATTGTATACCTTTGTTTTTTTGTATAGTCTTTTTTTGCTTCTAAATATTTATATTCCTTTCTAAATTCATATTCACTATCAATCCTTACTATTCCTTTAGCACCAACTCTTACTGGTTCTATAACTTTACTATAAATAGTTCCTTCTATTAAAATAGAGCCAACTTCTATATAACTACCTTCTCTAAACTTTGCAGTTCCATTTTCAGGCACAATTTTTGTTATAATCCCCGCTTTATTTGCAATAATATCCCCAGGCATTATATTTTGAACATATTTATCCGCAAGTTTTGTTTTTTCTACAATTTTCACTTTAGCTGTAGTTCCATCTACCTCTATTCCAACCCAAGATAAATCTTGCATTTGTACGCGCAAATTATTGATAACTTTCTTTTTATCAAGTCCTATTTTAGCTTTACCTACATGTATGCCACTGCGCTCTAGTTCTTTTATCACTTCAGCTTTAGGTATACTTTCGTTGCCAGACACTTCTATATTCCAAATAAACATAGAAAACGCTATACTAAAAAATATCAATAAAAAAAGTAATATAAATATTATTTTTCTTTTTCTATACTTAAATAATGTAAAATACAACCCTTTTTTTTCTTTTATTTTTACATGACATTTTGTTTTTCTTGCTATTTTGCGTAATTTTTTAAATTCTACTATATTCATTTTAAATCTAATAATACCTTTTACTATATTTCTAACATTCCAAATCTTTACATTATTTATTCTACATAAATTTATAAATCTCTCTGTAAAAAAACCTTCTATTTGAACAGTAATTATACCTGTTATATTTTTTATATTACTATTTGCTTTCATACAAAACCCCTTATTTTTGATAATTTAAACTGTAAATTTTTCCCTGTATTACCAATTCAAAATCCGTTATTTCTTTTATATCCAAATCTTTCCCGTCAATTACAATATTCATATTATGTGCTCTTATTTTTATATAATTATCATAATAATCTATTATTTTTTTATATCCCTCTATTAATATATCTGTATTTTCTATTGCTGTAATTTTAGTAGAACTCGAAACAACTTCTGGTGGCAGTTCTAAAAACTCAGAAAATTTTTCTTTTGCTAAGGATATATTATTCCTTATATTTATACTTTTAGATATTTGTTTATACCATTTCTTCTTATCCTTTTTTTTAGAACTCATATCTCATCTCACCTCCTATATTATATTAGCAAGTTTAGTTTTTATGATTAAATTACACACTTGCAATTGTCGAAAAATGTCTGTAAGTAATTATATAAATACCTATTAAATTGTTGACAATTGTTATTTTTTGTAGTATAGTTATATCAATGTCAAAAATGGAAAATATAGGAAATAAAGCAATAATATGAAATAATTTAATGTAAAATGTTGATTTTGCATTTTTTAAAATAAAAAATATAACTTTTACCTTATATTTGGTTTAATTAAAGCTTTGTTTTAATATTTCTCATTTAAAAGTATTTTATTAATGGGGTACGCTGTCCCACAAATTTCTCTTTTTTGAGATATAAAATAAGCAACAAAGGATTTTGATAATTATGATTAAAATTGGAATGTGTGATGATAATTTAGAGAGCATTAAAACTATTGCAAAATGCTTAGAATCTGAAATAATTGAACAGGATATGGATGCAGAGATTGTAACTATAACCACTAGTCAAAAAGAAATATTTGATGCAATATATAAAAAAGAGTTAGATATTTTAATACTTGATGTTGATTTTAAAGATAAAGGTGAAAATGGAGTTGATTTTGGCAAAAAACTTAGAAATATTAATAAAGAATTTTATTTGATATTTTTATCTGCTCATCAAAGATACATGCATACATCTCTAATCGCTAAAGTCTTTGATTATTTAGTAAAACCAATAAATAAAGAAACTCTTCAATTATTAGTATCAAGATTAAAGGATGAATTTGCTAATGATAAAAGTATATTTTTACACCTTAATAAATGGGTATCTATACGAACCAAAGATATTATATATATTGAAAAAGATGGAAATAAATGCCAAGTCGTAACAAATGAACTTAAAAGTACAACTACCAAAACCTTAGATGCTTTATTAAAAGAACTACCCAAAAATTTTATGAAGTGTCACAGATCATATATAGTAAATGAAGATAAAATTTTAAGTATTGATACAAAGGACCATTACGTATATTTTCACAAAGATTTAAAATGTCCTATCAATTCTCATTTTAGTTTATAACGTTAGGAGAAAGTTATGGAAAATTTAATTTTACAAGTAATAAATATTTTAATTCAAACAGCAATTAATGCCTACTTTACAATAATTTTAGTTCAAGGAATTGATCGTAAAAAGCTTACGAGAAAAGAAATTTTAATACATACCACCATTATTTTTATAGGGATTGCTTTAGGCACTTACTGTAAAGGTTACTATAATGTATTAAGCATACTTATATGTACCCTATCCTTAATTACAACTTTATTATTTGTACTTAAAGAAAAATTATTAAAAACATTTTTTATACTCTTATTGAATTTTGCACTTTTAAGTACAACTGAAACAATTGGAGTATACACTGCTATGTCTATATTTAAAGTAAATATGTATACTTTACTCGCCTCTTATCAAGCAACACTTTTTATAATAATCATTCAAGCAATACTTGCTTTTACTATAATAGAATTTACTCATTTGATATTTAAGAAAAAAGTTTCAATAAAAGAGACTTTTAAAAACATCACAGCTAAACAAATTAAAATTTTTATTATAGCTATAACTATATACGTAATACCACAATTAGTAATTTTTATTATACAGCACTATTCTTACCCTGTAATATTTTTAGTGATAAACTCTATTCAATTTATATGTATAAGTATATTTTTAGTAATCTATATTAAAAAAGATATCGAACATGAAAAAGCACAATCAGACCTATTTACAAGTGAACTTCATAATAAAACGATGGTTGGAATGGTCGATGGTGTAAGAACTTTAAAGCATGATTATAACAATATAATGCAAGCGCTTAACCGGATATGTTTCTACTAAACAATACGATAAATTACAAGAACATATTAATAAAGTTTTAAAAGAATGTAATGTAGTAAATAATCTCTCTATTATAGATCCGAAAATATTTAATGAACCTGCAATATATGGTATAGTTGGAGCAAAGTATTTTATAGCTATGGAAAAAGATATCACATTTGATTTTGATATTACAACTGATATAAAAGAAATTGAATTTCCTATGCCCGAACTTTCAAGAATACTTGGAATAATACTTGATAATGCAATTGAGGCAACTAATAAAACGAAAAACAAGTATATACGTCTTGAAATGAGATTTGATAATAGGAAATGTGCAGATATTATAAAAATAACTAATACCTACATCTCCGATAATCCTATAAATATAGAAGATATCTATAAAAAAGGTGTATCAAGTAAAGACGTAAAATCAGGAATTGGTTTGTGGGAAGTAAAGAAAATAGTAAAAAAAGTATATAATTCGCAAATATATGCAAGTGTAGATAAAAATAAATTCACACAAAATATAATAATAGAAAAATTAGATTGATTACAATATCTTTTAATTCTTACTATTTAAATATTTTTACATTGATATAAATAAGTGGTATAAAATCTATAGACTATGGATTTATATCACTTATTTTAACTCTTACTATTATATACAACAAAATTAAGGAAGTATGCGGTCGAGTCATACTTCCTTAATTTATATTGTTATACTACTATTTTTTTATTAAACATCTTGGAGCTTTTGGCTGATGAAACCAGCCCCATATAGAACTGTTAGTTGATGCTTTAGCATACATTTCTACAACTTTTTTAACAATTTTTTTCATAAAAATCCCTCCTCTTACTTTAGATATGTTCCAGTTCAAATTTTTATAATTTACCACACGCTACTAGGCAAACTCTTCAATTTTCTGTTTCTCTTAAATACTTATATACAATATATATAAGTAGTAATTAAAAAAATAAGACTGAAACTAAAATTTATATATAAAGAATAATATTTTTATTATATCACTCTTATATATCATCAATTATTAAAATAGGCTTTAAACTCATCCGATTCATAACTATATTTACATTTAAATATTTTATATACTATTTTTGTTGCAAATATATTTATTCCTGCCATTGAAAGTAATATTATAGTTACGACTTCGTTATTTTTCAATACAAATATCATAAAAATATATATTGATATTAATGATACAAAACCTAATATTTTTAGTGTTTTTCTTTTTTGCTTATTTATTATTGGAACTTCTTGTGTATCTGCTGGTGCAATCATTATTAACGTATAGATAGACTGTACAAATACCAATATAAACACTAAATTTAATATAACTTGAGATATTGGTATATATTTTGCTATCATAACCGGAAATATAAAAAAGACTGTGGAAACCAAGAAACAAGTAATATTATCTCCTGCGTGTGCACCACCAATAAATGTTTTATACAGTAGTGTAATTGCAAGTACAATACCCACTTCTGATAATATATTTAGTAATATACTAATTATTAGTATTCCTATATATTTAGGAATATCTTCAACAATTCTTGTAATTCCAAACAACATTATCTCCCTCTGGTCTCCATCTATTTTTTCGTCTTTATATAAAATGTTGTCCAAAATGTAATTACTCATTTTATTAATCATGTGTATCTCACTTCCATTATTATTATACTTCAAATAACAATATTTTTTTAAAAACATATTTAAACTGTTCATTTATAGTTCTAATTCATGCTTATTTTTAGTTCGCACATGTTTTTACCACTTTCGCATAAGTTTTTATGTATATTTTTTATGCATTCTTTTTATTTTTGAAATTTGTAACGAGAAATTTGTCCAAAACATAGTATATTGCTAAGGAGGTAATTTTTCATGGAAGATAATAAAGATTACAAAAACAATTTAGAAGAGAAAAGACTAGAGATAACAATAGATGAGGATTGCAAAGGAGTTCAAATCGAAGATAAAGCGCCGATATTTAATGCTAACACAACTTTTGGCCCAATAAAATTAACAGATTATATTGGTAAATGGGTAATTTTATTCTCTCACCCTCGGTGATT
>JAVXNL010000044.1:0-11034 GCA_036645795.1 Clostridia bacterium | reverse complement strand
AAAAAAAGATCCCTCTACATTTCTATAGAGGCGATCATAAGAGGTTGATATATGAAAACTAAGGGTTTTACCTTAGTTCGGCATTCTAATTTTTATCTTGAAGCCCAAAGTCCTGCTTCTGTTTGTTTAGCATAAGCTTGAGCTTGTGTAAGTTCTTTTATAAGTTTAGTATTATTTTTATCTTTTTTTAATGTTGCATAACCTTTTTCTATTATTACAACATTATATAAAGTATCATCAATATATACATATGCATTTATACCATTTTTATCTTTTTTTTCTTTATCAAATGCTAGTTTTATTTCTTTACCTTTTAAATCTTTACTTATAATATCAGCTACGTCAGATGGCGAACTTTTAAAGTCAGCACCTAATAAATTCACATTTATTTTTTCAGCCTCAATACTTACTACAAGTACACCCGTAGACGTAACAGATTCAACTGTACCTATAGGGGTTTTTTGTAAAGGTCTAAGAGATTCTAATGTTTTTGGTATATTACTCGTAGGTGCAGAACCATCATCTTTATATGTAGGTGTTTCTTTGATTTTTCTATCTTTTGGTGCAGTAGTCTCTTTTTGATTTTCATCTTTTAAGTTATCACTTGCTACAACTATTTGATCCTTAGAAGGAGTTTTAGGCGTACTACTGACTATATATATATACGTTCCAATACCAACTAAAAATATGGATAAACCAATAACTAATACCTTAGGTCCATATTGTTTAATATAAAAACTTCTTTTATTATCATAGTACATAAAAATCCCTCCTTAGTTTTTCAAAATCACATCTTACATATTAATTATATCATTATTTTTATGTAAAGTCAACCTTTTTTAAAAAACTTGCAGAGATTTGTTACATATTTATGTTAACACTTTTAAGAAAATCTATATTATTACATATTAGCATCATGCCATACATTTTGAACATCGTCATTTTCATCTAATTTATCTAAAAAGTTTTGTAATTTTTCTTCTTGCTGAGTATCTAATTCTTTTTTCATATTTGCAATTTGTCTTATATCTGCCTCAAGTATTAAATATCCTTTTTTCTCAATAAATTCCCTAAGAATAGAAAATTTATCTGGTGTTGAGGTTATTTCAATATATTCATCTTCGGATACAAAATCTTCCGCACCTTTATCTAGTACTTCCATCATAAGATAATCTTCATCAATATTTTTGCTTTTTTCTATAAGTATATATCCTTTTTTTTCAAACATATAACTTACGCAGCCAGATTGCCCCATAGTTCCTCCAGACTTATTAAAAATACATCTTATATCCGCTGCGGCCCTGTTTTTATTATCAGTCATAGACTCTACAATAACTGCAACACCACAAGGTCCAAAGCCTTCATATGTTATTTCTTCATAATTTGCGGAATTAGAATCTCCAGCAGCTTTTTGAATACATCTATTTATATTATCATTTGGCATATTTTGTGATTTTGCTTTTGCAACAATATCTCTAAGTTTACTATTTATAGAAATATCTCCACTACCACCTACTTTAACAGCTACTGCAATCTCCTTTCCAAGTTTAGAAAACACATTAGCTCTTTTTGAATCAACTGATTCCTTTCTTCTTTTTATATTGGCCCATTTTGAATGTCCACTCATAATTTTACACCTCCGTTAATAATTTATATTTATTATTATATCATGCAATATATATATTTGTCTAGTTATACATGAAAAAATAACAAATAAATAAATACTTGTTATTTGTTAAAATTTTATTCTAAGATTTTAATTTTCTTTCTTTCCAATAATATTTTGAAAAAACTCTTTAATTCCGTGCTTAGTTTCTTTTTCTAAAGAATATTCTTCAGTGTTTAAATTTTTATCTGAATTTTCGCTTTCATTTTCAACTAAACTTTCTTCATTTTTTTTGTGCTCTCTTTTAATTGATTTTTTAGCAAATCCTTTTTCATTATTTTTAAAATTATTATTTACATTATTTTTTCCATCAAAAAGAGATGTATCCATATAATTAAAAAACTTTTCTGCTTTAGTTAAAGTTGATGCTACATATATATCTATAAAATTATTTGATTTTGCATCTTCGTATATACTTGCAAGAGATTCTGGGCTTTTAGTCTTTGAACCTTCTCTTTCTTCTTCTTTTACAATTATTGTACTTTCTACATCATCTTGTTTTTCTGAAATTTGTCCATTAAATCTAGAAATTTGTCCATATGACAATTGATAATATGAAAAAGCACCTATGTCACTAATATATTTTTTCTTACCATTTAATGTATCCTCTATTACACCTGTGTATGAAAAAAACGCATTTAAAATTTCATCATAAAATTGAGGCGAGATTTTTGCTTTTAATACTATGTTATCTGCTTGTCTTTCTACTTCTACTTTGTTAAATATATCATTTATATCTTTCATAATATTTATATCCTCCAATACCATTTTTCACTTACTTATTTTACCACCTTATGTTAACTTTGTCAAGAAAAACAAGAAATTTTGTTTTTAAAAGTTATTAAATGTTAAATATAAACACTACAAATATTACATAATTTTTAATATCATTTAATTTTTTTGCTTCTTTTATATTCTAATTCAAGCCTTTCTAATTCTCCAAATACTTTTTTTACTTCTAGTTGTATTTTTAATATATCAGTATTATTTTCCTTTAATTGGTTTAAAACTATTTCAACTACTTTTGTATAATTCCTTTTATATTTTTCATTCAAAGCATTCCAATTTAGATTTTTAAATTTATTTGCAATTTGTATATCTAATGATAATTTATTTTGAATCATTAGTACTGCAATCACAGGATATCCATAATATCCTTGCCAAAATGAAGCATTATCATTTGATGTATATAGCTTATCTTCAAAGGTTACTATATATTCTTTTTTCTTATTAGAGGACAATACCATAGCACTATTACTATTTTTCATAGTTACTCTATTATCTGCTATAGCGCTATATGCCTCGTATATCTTCTCTATTGGTGGAATTTTCCATCTATTCATATATTTTCACACAACCTCCTCCTCATCTTTAATATAGAAAACTATACATTTTATATGCTAAAATCACTTTATATAAATACTTCTCGGTTTCATTAAATGGCAAAGAAATGTTTTTATGTTTAGCCAAATCCATATTAACTATTCCTTTATTTAACCACTTATCTATATTACCCATTCCAGCATTATATGCACATATTGCAAGATAATAATTACCTTTATACTTTTCTACCAAAGATGAAAAATATTTACAGCCAAGTGCAATATTTATATCTATATCATATATATTATTTCCATCAACTTTTTTTATTATATCTGATTTTTCATTCATATCATTTGCAGTAGAATCCATTATTTGCATTAATCCTTTAGCATGTTTTTTAGACACCGCATTTGTATTAAATCCACTTTCTGTTTTTATTATAGCTAGTACAAGATACGGATCAAGATTGTTTTTTTCTGCTTCTTTTTTTATAATATCTATATGTTTTGCGGGATAAACTAAATATTTAAGTATAACAATCGAACTTGCATACGCTATTATAATTAGTAATATAGCGATAAGTATCTTACTTATAATTTTTATATTATCTTTTTTTATTTTTATCTTTTTTTTATTTTCTCTATTTTTCATTAATACCTTCCCTTATATTGTAATTATATTTATCATTTGTTGTTTTTGAAATTTTTATTATATTTATTTAGCATCATACCAGCTTTTTCCAACATTTAAATCTATATTTAAAGGAACTTTTAATTCTATAACATTTTCCATTGCATCATGCATTATTTGTTTTACCATATCTAGTTCTTCTGGAATTACCTCTATTAAAAGTTCATCGTGTACTTGCATTATTAATTTAGAATTTAATTCTTTTTCCTTGATTTTTTTATATATTTTATTCATTGCAAGCTTTATAATATCTGCTGCTGTTCCCTGTATTGGAGTATTCATTGCTATACGTTCTCCAAATTGTATTATATTTTTATTTTTTTGCATAAGTTCTGGTATATATCTTCTTCTGCCAAACATTGTACTAACATAACCATTTTCTTTTGCCTCTTTAACTATATTTTGCATAAATTGGCGTATACCATGATACTTTTCTAGATAATTTTTAATGTATTTTTTTGCTTCATCTCTTGTGGTATCAATGTTTTTAGCAAGTCCAAATTCACTTATACCATAAACTATTCCAAAATTTACGGCTTTTGCATTAGAACGCATAGAAGATGTTACTTCATCTAAAGGTACATCAAATACTTGAGAAGCAGTGACTTTATGTATATCAATATTATCATTAAATGCTTTGATCATAGTCTTATCATCTGATATATGTGCAAGAACTCTTAACTCTATTTGGCTATAATCCGCATCAATTATTTCGTTACCATTTTGAGCAACAAAAAAGCTTCTTATTTTTTTACCCTGTTCTAATCTTACAGGTATATTTTGAAGATTAGGCTCCACACTACTAAGCCTGCCAGTAGACGCAACTGTTTGCATAAAAGTCGTATGTATTCTTCCATCAGACATAATTTTTGATTTTAGACCATCTACATAAGTAGTTTTTAATTTATTTATTTGTCTATATTCTAATAGCTTTACTATAATAGGATGCTCATCTACAAGTTTTTCAAGAACTGCTTTATCTGTAGAATAACCAGTTTTAGTTTTCTTTACTACTGAAAGATTTAGTTTTTCAAATAATATCTTTCCTAATTGTTGAGGTGAGTTTATATTAAATTCTTCCCCTGCAAGTTCATGTATTTGCTTGTTTAGACTTAAAATAGTAGCAGATATTTCTACATCAAAATCATCTAAACTTTTTTTATCAATATACATGCCATTATGTTCCATAGAAGCTAAGGTCTCTGTTAAAGGCATCTCTATTTCAGTGAAAAGTTTTAACATATCTTCATTTTTTAATTTTTCTATGATACCATCTTGTGCTTTAACTATACCTTTTAAATATATAGCTATGTTTTTTAATTCCTCTTTTGTAATAAACTGTTCTTCTTCTGTTTTAGAAGCTTCAAAAAAAGACATTTGTTCTTGTTTAACTTCATCTATACTAGTATAGATTTCTATACCAAAAATATCTTTTAAAATATATTCTATAGTATAACGTAATCGATTAGAGTCCATCAAATAATATGCTATCATAATATCAAAATTAAAGCCATGTACATTTTCTCCTATATTATTAAAAAAATAGAGTAAATCTTGTTTTATGTTAAACCCAAGCTTTTCAGTGCTTGAAAGTATAAAACTTTTAAAGATTTGAGTTAGAATTTTATCATCAGCTTTTTGTATATTTGCAATATCTATTAAATAAGCTAAATTTTTAGAAGGAGAGTAAATCGCAAATATTTCTTTTTCGATATTCATTACATTTAAAAAGCCATCAGCTTTTAATCCGTTTAATAAATATGATACTTTATCACAGTGTATAGTATCAATTATTGCATCTAAATTTTCTTTTATATTTTTTGCGTTTATAATTTGAATATTTTCTATATTTTCTAATTCTTTTTTAATATTTATTATTTCATCGTTATTTTTTGCTTCCTGAAAATCAGATATTTCTATATCAGAAAAATCATATTTATTCATGAATTTAGTAAATTCTAATTTTTTAAATAATTCATATATTTTTGGCTTATCTACATCTCCTAATACACAGCTATCATAATCTATATCTATAGGGACAGCTGTATCTATTGTAGCAAGTTTTTTACTCATAAAAGCCATCTCTTTATCATTAACAAGTTTTTCTATTATTTTAGGAGTGGCGTCAAGAGATTCGATATTTTCATATATGTTATCAACGGTAGTATATTTATCAATTAGAGTATATGCAGTTTTTTCACCTATTCCTTTAACTCCGGGAATATTATCTGATGCATCCCCCATTAATGATTTTATATCTATTACTTGATAAGGTTCTATATTTTGATTTTCCTTTAAAAGCTGTGGGGTATAAGTTGTATATATAGTCTTTCCCATTTTAGTTGTAGGTATTACAATAAAGGTTTTATCACTTATTAATTGAAACGAATCTTTATCACCAGTTAATATATATGTAAATATATTATTTGAAGAATTTTTACTAGCTACTGTTCCGAAGAATATCGTCAGCTTCATATCCGCGATAGCTCAATTATAGGAACATTCATTGCATGTAAGACTTCTTTAATAACCGGCATTTGTTCAGCAAGTTCATCAGGCATACCTTTTCTTGTCCCTTTATATTCTGTATACATTTTATGTCTAAATGTAGGATCTTTTAAATCAAAAGATACAGCTGTATAGTCTGGATTTAGCTTATCTAACATCATCCAATATATATTTAAAAAGCCATACACAGCATTTGTATTTATTCCCATACTAGTAGACTTTAACTTAGCTGCCATAAGCCCATAAAAAGCCCTATTCATTATACTATTACCATCTATTATTAAAAAACTTTTCATATTATACTCTCGCTTTCTTTACTATCTATATTTTTTTACTATCTTTTTATGCACTTTGGTGTTTACTTTTGTGTATATTAAGATTATAGTAATTTACATTTAAAAAACATATCCAAAAATTCTTCTTCACTTTCAAAGGTATTTAATTTTATATCCTTTTTTATATCCAAACTGTCTTTTATATCATCTAATATATCTTTATCAAAGTATTCTATATATATACCCATTTTTTTAATATCTTTTACTTTTATTTGCTTTTTTGTTTCAGCTTTCGTATCTTTTTTTATATAACAATATATTGTTTGATTTATATTTATAAATTCTTTATATCCAAGTATTTTAAGTAGCTTTATTGTAGATGATATACTCTCTATTTTTCCTGTAACTTTATTTTCACATTTTACTACATCTTTTTTATATGTTATAGTTTTTTTTGTTGAATTGTCATCTTTTAGTAGAATATACTCCCCTAACGCATTTAACTCTTGTAGACTTTTTATACTAGAGATATTTATACACTTAGGTACCATGTATATATCTAGTTTAAAATATGTATCTGCTAATACATATCCTTTTTGTTGTAATATCTCCCTTACTTGTTTTACTTGTTTTTTTATCTCTGTATTCATAAATACCATCTCCTATATATTTTTTACACAAATTTTTCAAACACTATATTTGCTACTTCTTGTCCTCTTTTAGTTAAACTAATATTTGTATCAAATTTTTCCTTTAAAATATATATTAATCCTAAATCTTCTAATTGTTTTATCTCAACACCAAATATGTCTAGGATATCTACATTAAATTTAGAGTGGAAATTCCTTTTGCTAATTCCGTCTTTTAATCTAAGCCTAAGTATAATATACTCTTTCATAGAGCCGTAGTTTATCCATCTGTTCAATATCTCTTTTACAAGATACCATATTAGAAGAAGATGTTATATAATTATCTATATCTTTTGTATTTGTATAACGCTGTCCTGCTATATAACTTGCAGCAGCTACGCCAAATCCCAAATACATATCTTGATTCCAATACATAGTGTTATGTTTTGATTCAAATCCATTTATCGCATAATTTGATATTTCATAGTTATTGAAACCATTTTCACTTAAAATAGTTTTTAGATAAGACCTCATTTGGTATTCACTATCTTCATCTACCATTTCCACATAACCTTCATTTATTAAAAACTCTATTTTTGTGTTTTTATGTACTTCTAAATTATATACTGATATATGCATTATGTCGTATATATTTTTTAATTCCATAAGCGTATCTATCTCTTTTTTAAAACCTTCTAATGTTAAGTTTGGAAGTGGATACATAAGGTCTACTGATATATTTTTAATACCAACTTCCTTGCATATCTTTAATGCATTTAGAAAATCGCTATATGTATGTGTTCTTCCTATAGTTTTAAGTATGTTATCATCTGTTGACTGCAAACCTAAACTTACCCTATTTATTCCATTTTCTTTATATTCTTTTAGCTTATCATAAGTAGCACTACAAGGATTTATCTCAATTGTTATTTCTTTTAACTCTTTTTTTGTCGGTTCAACATTTTCTTGTCCTAGTTTTAAACTTTCAGCTGTTATATTAAATAGATTTAATACATTTAATATCTTAGTTATATATTTACTAGCTATATATGATGGAGTTCCACCTCCAAAATATATAGTAGAAATTTCATGTTCACTTAAATACTCTGAGTTTTGTAAAATTTCATTACAAAGTGCATCTATGTATCTTGAAATCAGTTCATCTTTGTTTGAAAAAGACACGAAATCGCAGTAATGACATTTACTTTTACAAAACGGTATATGTATATATATCCCTATTTCTTTGCTCATATTCAAAAGCTCCTATCTTTTCATATCTATTTTTTCTGCCAGTTCAATTATTTTATCTAGTCTATGCTTTAATCCAGACTTGGAAATTTTATTTTCTCCTTTTGTTTTAGAAGCAATCTGTTCTAGGCTATCGTTTTTATATTTCATTCTCAAATATGAGGTGTATTTTAATTTATCATTTAAGCTATTCCAATGTTTACTCTTCTTTAACTTCTCTATTGCATTTATTTGCTTTACTGAAGATACTATTGTTTTTTCTAAATTTGCAAGCTCACAGTTAAGCGTTCTATTTACATTATTACTGACATCTTTTTCAACTCGTATTTCTTCAAATTTAAGCATTGCTTTATTTGTCCCAATTATACTCAAAAATATAGATATTTGATCAGATTCTTTAAAATAAATAGTATACACTTTTTGCTTTTTTCTTTTCATTATTTTAGGAGTAAATTCTAAAAGTGATAATAAATTAAATAAATACTCGCAACATGATTTATTTTTGACTAAAATTTCAAAATGATAATCAATATTTGGCTCTACAATACAACCTGCTCCTAAAAAAGCTCCTTTTAAAATTGATTTTATACAACACTCATTAAGCTTTGCTATATCTAAATATTGTTTATACTCTTGTACTAAATTTTCTTTTAATGGTGTTTTGGTTAAAAGCTCACCAAATTTTTCTGCCTTTATACAACACTCTTTTTTTTCTTTAGACGAGCCTTCTAATATTTCACTTTTTACATCCGAAGAAAACGACATATAATCACCCTATCATTTAGGCTTAAATCTTTTTTTACTTTAAGCACTTCATATTCTTTATATAACGATACTATATTTGATATGTCTAAAGCTTGATCATATCCTATTTCTAATAGTAAATATCCATTATCTTTTAACACATATCTTGCCTGTTCAAATATTTTTTTGTATATATCCAACCCGTTTTTACCACCATCTAGTGCTATTTTAGGCTCATTTTGTACCTCTTTTGATAATGTTTTTATATCATTTGTTGGTATATATGGTGGATTACTTACTATTATATCATATTTTTTATCACTTTTCATGAAAATATCAAATAAATCTGATTGTAATACAAAAACATTTTCTAAATCTCCATTTAGGACTATATTTTTCTTGGATATATCTATTGCATCCTTTGATATATCGGCTAAAAACACTTTTTTAATATTTGAATTGTTAGCTATAGATATTCCAATACATCCACTACCACAGCACATATCAATCATTGTTTCTAATCTTTTATCATTTATACACTCTATTGCACTCTCAACTAATATCTCACTATCTGCCCTAGGTATTAAAACAGATGAATTTACAATATATTCTTCCTTAAAGAAATATTGTTTACCTATAATATATTGAAGAGGTATATTTTCTTTATACATCTTATCGAATAATTCATCTAATCTTATTTGAGTAGAAAAAGATAACATATATGAGTCTTTATTTGTGAGTAAATAATCTATTTTTGTTTCTGTCACAAAACAAACTACTCTTAATGCATCATTTAGCAAATATTTTTCAACAAATTTAATGTTTTTTGCTTTATATCTCTTTAAGTAGTTTTCTACACTCATCTCTAAATTCTCTTTTACACAGCCAAGCAATCCATATATTGCTATCTTTATTTGTTCATCGCTAGGCTCTTTTGTAGTTATATATTGAATTGCCATAGCAGGATATGATAGAAAAGATATACAGTTAGGAAGATTTGCCATAATCATAACTAGCTCATACGATATTCCTATAAAAAGAGGCATTAAAACAAGTTGAAGAACTGTTTTAATTAAGAGATTAGAAGATGGAATAATAAAAGTTATTATACAAATAACAATACATAAATATACAACAAAATTTCCGCCACATCTTTTATGAAATCTAGACTCTTTTCGTACATTTTCAATAGTTATATCTTCTTCTTTTAAATTTTCATAAGCATTGACTACTTTATGCTCAGCTCCATGATATTTAAATATTTCTTTTAATATATTTGCATTTCCAATTGATATAAAGTAAATTACAAACATAATTATTTGTAAAACACACTGAATTAAGTTTCTTTTATCCGCAGTAAAAAGCAGAGAACAAACATTTGGAATTGCTGTAAATATCCCCAATATTATACATAACGCAATAACATAGCCACATATAAGTTCAAATTTCCCAACACTTATTTTCTCTTCTTCTAAGTTAGATGTTTTATTTAATACTTTCTCAGCAGACGATACAATATATGGAATAGACTCAGATATTGTTTTAGAAAGTGAATATATACCTCGTATAACAGGAAGAGATTTTAAAGAAATCTTTTTACTAATCTCTTTTGTTTCATTTATTTCTATACTGATTTTTCCGTTTTCTATTTGTGTTATTGTTTCTCTTGTTGGACTTCTTAAAAGTAAGCCATTAAATAAAGCCATCCCCCCAACTTTATTCTTTTTTATTTTCTTTATATCTTTATACATTTTTTCCTTTTCATTATTTCTCATATCTTTTTATCATCCTTATTTTTATTGCTTTATTTTGTTATTATTTAATTTTACTACATAAGTGATTAATTTTCAAAGTATTTAGCTAAATTTATACAACTTTTTTTGCAATACTTCTTAACTTATAATAAATGTTGCAATTGACATTAATTTTATAAGTTCATATATATAAAAAA
>JAVXNL010000043.1:0-11203 GCA_036645795.1 Clostridia bacterium | reverse complement strand
TGTGTGTGTGTGTGTGTGTGTGTGTGTGTGTACTCCTGCAAGGCTTTGCAGTGCTTTCGTTTCTTTTGTTTACTTTTAACATAATTTCCACCCTTTCAAAGATATGTTCTAATTAATTCAAATATATTTTTATTTTTAAACACTCTACAAATTTAAAATACTCTATAAATCTTATACATATATATTAATACAAAAGTAAAATTAATTCAAGTCTTTCTTAAAATTACTTTTATTTATATCTACTATAAGTTATACTCATATAATTCACAATTGCCTTGAGTAAAAGACGCTATATCACCATCTTTTGGAATCCCTTCAACATAACACTTTATAGCCCTACATACGCCACCATGAGTAACAATCAAAATATTTTTATCATGGTAGGTTTGTCTCATTTCATCCATAAAAGAATATACTCGGGATAAAAAATCTTTTATTGGTTCTACATTTTTTTCTACTAAATTTAAATTATAGTCCCAATACATATTTGAATTTTCTATATCTTTTGCATATTTTCCTTCTAAATCTCCAAAGCTTCGTTCAACTATTTTTTCATTATATATAACATATGAGTTTTTTTCTCTATTTACAGTATTACACGTTTGTCTAGTTCTTTTTTTTGGAGAACATATAACAAGATTATAATCAAGTTTTTTAATTTTACTTAAAACTGCTAAAGCTTGATATCTTCCTTCTTGATTAATGGGTAAATCTGTTTTTCCAAGAAGCTTACTCTCAATATTCCAATCTGTTTGACCATGTCTTAAAACAAATATTTTCATAAAATCACCATCCTTTTTTTAAATCATATCACACTTTAATAATTTAGGCAAGCTTTGTTTTTAATATAAATCCCAATATATACCTACTTTGTTTTTATAAATATAACCTTTTTAAAATTGATTTTTCTATATATATATATTACTATGCATATTCCTACTAAAACAATAATTGGTACTTTTAATTTGTCTATATATACTTTTAAAAAAGTCCAATTTTCTCCCAAATAAAATCCTGCTCCTACAAATGCTACGGTCCAAGGTATACTTCCAACAATTGTATATATCAAAAACTTTATAAAACTTAACTTAGCCATTCCTATAGGAAGTGATATAAATGTTCTTATAATTGGAATATTTCTTCCGATTAGTGCAGCTATCATTCCATATTTTAAAAACCATTTATCCGACTTTTCTATATCTTCTTTTTTCATAAAAAAATATTTTCCATATTTTTCTATAAATGGTCTGCCGCCAAAATAACCCATTACATATATTAATGCAGCGCAAACAACACTTCCTAAAACGCCTACAATACTTGCACCTATAAATGTAAATACGCCTTTTTGAGCAAGTATTCCTCCTGTTGCAAGTATTAACTCACTTGGTATTATAATTACAATAGCCTCTAATATCATCCCTATAAACATTCCAATATATCCAAAATTGCCAATTAAATTTACTATATAGTTTTCCATACACTACTCCTTTTTATTCTTTCTTTAACTTACTATATATGTTTTTCTATAATTATTTACTATCATATATTTTTATTTCTGATTTTATTTCTATATTTATTATATTAATCAAATTCATCCCGTATTCATAACTGAGCTTAATAAAGAAATTTAAAAACAATATGTTTTTAGTAATATATATTTATTTTTTGCATATTATATAATATATACACATAATTGTTGTTTTTTTGCTTTTTTTTTTAAAAGCTATTGACATTTATATATATTTGTATTATACTTATTAAGTAGCAAATCGCGGGGTAGAGCAGTTGGCAGCTCGTTGGGCTCATAACCCAAAGGTCAGTAGTTCGAATCTACTCCCCGCAACCATTGTAACAAAAGATTTAGCAGAAATGTTAAGTCTTTTTTATACCCTTTTTACAAAATATTTTAATTTTTCATTTAAACTTCTACTAATACTTAACCAACAAATACATTATCTTCACATATTACAACTAATTTTCATAATATATTGTAGGATGGTGAATTAACTATGAATATTGTTGTTCAAAAATATGGTGGTAGTTCTGTTGAAAATAAAGATAAGTTAAAAAAAATATGTAATAAAATAATCTCATATATAGATAAAGGTATAAACCTTGTGGTTGTTGTATCAGCCCAAGGAAAAACTACTGATAAGCTAATAAATAAAGCATGTGAGTATGCAACTACTCCAACTAAAAAAGAATTAGATTTGCTTCTTACAACAGGAGAAATACAAACAGTTGCACTTCTTTCTATGATGTTAAATAACAAAGGATATGATAGTATTGGACTTACCGGGCAACAAGCAGGAATTATATCAGATTCTACATATGGAAACGCGACTATAAAATCTATTTACATATCTAATATATTAAACTATCTAAATGAAGGAAAGATTGTAGTTATTGCAGGTTTTCAAGCTGCTGATAAATTTGGTAATCTTACAACTCTTGGACGCGGTGGTAGTGATCTTACAGCTGTAGCTATTGCTTCTGCAATAAAAGCTAAAAAGTGTGAGATATATAGTGATATAGATGGTATATTCTCAGCAGACCCTAAAGTTATATCTAAAGCTAAACTTTTAAAAAAAATATCCTATAACGAGATGCTTGAAGCAGCTACTTCTGGAGCTAAAGTACTTCACAATCGTTCTGTTAATATGGGTAAAACGCATAATATTCCAATACTTGTAAAGAATTCACAAACTAAAAATAAAGGAAGTGTTGTAGAAAGTTCTATGTCAAGAGGTGCTCTTAATATAGATGATAACGTTTCACTAGAATGTTATAAGGTGAAATTTATATCAAAGCTTGAAAATGTAACAAAAATTTCAGTAATTGGTGATATGATAATGTCAAACAAAGAAGCTGTACATACAATATTTGATTTAGCTTATATAAATAATATTACTATATATATGATATCTTTTAGCGAGCTTGCTATAAACATAATAGTTGATAGTACTAAAGCTGATAACTTTATGAAAAAGCTACATAGTGAGTTGATAGAAAAGGCTTAATTTTTTTATTCTACTTATTTATATTTCCAACAAATTTTATGTTTTTTAAAATGCTTTTTACTAAAAAAGCAAATAGAATATAAAACAAAAAAATAAGCATTGATATTACTCAATACTTATTTTTTATTTTATTTTACTTTTTATAAACTACTTTATAAACTACTTAGAATTAAATTGTTTTCTGATTTTTTCTTCAATAACACAAATATCACTATCTATAAAATCATCACCTACATCAAGCCATAAATAATTAAGCTTTCTAAAATCGTCTATTATGGCCCTTTCTTCTAAATCAATTATAGATCTTTTTATTAAGTCCAAACTTTTGAGTCTTTTAAAAAAGATTTCATTTCCCAAACAAGTATACTCACTAAATAGTCTTTTATAGACCGTTACTTTACTATCAGTCTTTTCAATACAAATTGGTAGTGCACTTTTAATCTTTTCGATAACTTTTAAACATTCTTTTAAACTTTCCGATATTTTATTACATTCTTGCTTATTTACTTCAACAATAACGTCTTCAATTCTCTTTTTTTTCTCTTCTGCAAAAAGTTTGTCACATACTACTGTATACTCAGAAGTATGATGATTATAAAACACTAAAATTCCTTTATTCATTTTACCCTCCATTTTTTTAGCCGTAGCTTTTATTTATTATAAAAATAAATAAAGATAATCTAAAGACTTAATTTATCCTTGAATTATCTTTGAATATTTTTATAACTTTTTTTCATTATACCACTTCTTTCCTTATATAGCAAGGATATTTTTATTTTTCTAAACTATATAGTGCTAGTTTTTTTACAATTTCAGTATTTATGTTTTCAGCTTCTTTTTTGGATAGCGCTTTCATTTATTTCTAAATCAAATTTATATTTAAGTATTATTTTAAGCACTGCAAGTATTGGTACTGCGATAAACATACCAACAATCCCCCAAAAAAGTCCAAATACTATAAGACCTGCAAGAACTACTACAGGATGAAGATTAACTGATTTTGCAATTATATTAGGCTGCAATATGTTTGCATCTATTATTTGCACTACTACAAGACAAATAAATGTAATTATTGCAAGTACTGGCCCTCCTACACTTAACGCATAAAGTGCTGCTACCACTTCTGAGAGGACTGCCCCAATATATGGGATAAGATTAAGTATTGCTATAAGTATTCCAAATACTACCGCATAATCTAATCCCAATACCATACACACAACTGTTGTCATAAGTCCTACAATTATGCTATCTATTACGATTCCTTTTATATATGACATTATAGTTGAATCAATTTCGGTAAGCATCTTGTATCTATTATTATCAGTACTATTTTTTGAAAAAAACGCAATTATTCCATTTTTAAATTTATCTATATCTTTTACCATAAAAAAAGATACTACTATTCCTGTAACTATACATACCACAAAATTTACAACATTTCCAAGTGTATTTATCGAATAATTTATAACTGCACTTCCATACTTTTGCACTAAAGCTGTTTTATTAAAATTATTAGGTATCATAAATTCAGTTTCTATATGTAGACTATTGTGTATAAAATTATTTATACTATTTACTATACTTGAATATATATTAGGAAACTCTTTTAAAAGATCACTAAATTGATTTATAAACATTGGAATAAGAAATGATACCATTGCAATTAAAACTCCAAATATAATAATTAAGGCCACTATTGCAGATATACTTTTGCTTACTCCAATTCTTCTAAGTTTATTTGCAAGTGGCATAGATATCCAGCAAATTATTATACCAATGTATACTGGTGTAAGTGCTATTAATGCGTCTATTATCTTGTCCATAACGCCAAGATTTTTTAAAATTAAAATTAGAGCTACTATTGCACCTATATACATTACTTTATTTAAAAAAGACATATCAAATTTTTCTGCTCTTTGTTTCACTAATAATCCTCCTGGTATAATATGTTTAAGGAAATTGATACAATAATCCTTAAACCATATTATTTTCTTTTCATTTTCCTTATTAAAATTTATATATGTAATGAAGCCGTAAGTGAAATAAAAGGTATAAATTTTGGTCGGCTGGAATATGCCGTGTTTATTTTATCCAGATGCTTTGTGGTATAACATTATCAACATAATATTGAAGTTTAGAAGATACTTTTCCGCCTTGCACATTTATAATGCTTTAATTAGTAAGTATCCTGTATCCTCTAACTATTCATATTATACGTAAAGTTTATATAAGTATAAGAAAATGCATGACAAAAGTCAATAATACTTAAAAAATTAGACAATATCTGACATAACTTTATATCAAAACACTTTTTAGTGACTGTTTTTTCACCTTTTATGAAAATAGTTTAACCGCACTTAACCGTTACTTTTTATATTTATATAATGCCCTCACAAGTTAAGTAGTTTAGATATGAAAACTTGTCAAAGATAAAATTGAAGAAGCAAAATTCTTGTTAAGTACAATTAAAAAAAGCGAATTGTTCTTAAATATAAAATAAAATCATTATAAAAAACTCACCCTAAAAAAATAAATTGGGTGAGTTTATATATATAACAGGGCTCTTTGTAAATAGTGATGGAATTAAATCTACCTTTTTAAAGTCTTTTTAATATCTTATATTTTAACCCAGTTTTTCTATTTTTGGATTCTATATTAGATACCATGAAGTTTACTACGCTCTTACTTCCTACTACAACTAACATTTTCTTTGCCCTAGTCATAGCAGTATATAACAAATTTCTAGTAAAAAGTTTTGGATAGCCTGCAAACAATGGTATTATAACATAATCAAATTCACTACCTTGGCTTTTGTGAATAGTTACAGCATAGGCAAGTTCTAATTGTTCTAATTCTTCAAAATCATAAACAACTATTTTTTCTTCATCAAATAATACTTGCATTTTCTCTCCTACTCTGTCAATTTCTTGTATAAAGCCTATATCACCGTTATATATACCATCAAAGAACTCACCATTTATACTAAACTTTTTATCGTAATTATTTACTATTTGCATCACCTTATCACCAACACGAAATATTTTTCCCATAAATTCTTTTTCGGCTTTTTTAGTTGACTTAGGATTTAATACGTCTTGAAGTATACCGTTTAAATGTAATGTTCCAAGTTCTGTTTTTTTCATTGGAGTTAAAAGTTGTAGGTCCTTTAATACATCAAGTTTTGCAAATGTTTCTAATCTATATGAGACAAGAGATGATATCTGTGCAATAGTTTCCTCTATACTATCAGTCTTTACAAAAAACAAATCTGTATCTTTTGATTTAAACTCAGGAGACTCACCATTATTTACTTTATGTGCACTTAAAACTATATCACTTTTTGAACTTTGTCTGTATATTTGTTTTAAATACACAACATTTACAGAATTTGAATCTATTATATCTTTTAATACACTTCCAGGCCCAACCGATGGTAATTGATCAACATCTCCTACCATTACTATCTGTGTTGATAATTTTATTCCTTTAAATAAATTATTCATCATCAAACAATCTATCATAGAGGCTTCATCTATAATTACAAAATCAGCTTCTATAGGTTTTACTTCTGTTTCAAAAAACATATCTAAATCATTATCATCAACTTTTGTTATTTCCAGCAATCGATGTAATGTTTTTGCCTCTTTACCCGTAGTTTGAGTAATTCTTTTGGCAGCTCTACCAGTTGGTGCACATAGGACATATTCTTTTTTCATGTCTTCTAAAATATCTATTATACATTTAATAATTGTAGTTTTTCCAGTACCAGGGCCTCCTGTTATAACGGAAATAGAATTATTTAAACATGTTGATATAGCCTCTGTTTGTTCATCCGAGAGTACCAAATTATTTTCCTCACTTACACGCTTGATTTCTTTTTTATATGATTTTTTACCGGTATTTTGCATTGTATGAGAAAGTATATTTTGTGCAATATTTTCTTCTGCTAAAAAATAACTTCTTCTAAAAATATACTCCTTATCTTCAATTTCTTGAGTATATAATTTCTCTTCAAGTTTTAATCGCATTATTCCATTTTGTATATCAGTACTATCTACTTCTAATATTTTTGTTGCATATTCTTCCAAATAACTAGTCTGTATACAGGTATGTCCAAACTCTGTTATTTTGTTTATCGTATATATAATTCCGGTTTCAATCCTTGTTTCGTTATCTAGTGAAACTCCTTGATTTTTTCCAATATCATCTACTACACTAAACTCAAGACTTCTTACAAATCCAATTAAACTATATGGATTTTCTTTTATAACCTTTATTGTATCATTTCCAAGAGATTGATATATTTTATTTGCTATTACTACAGATATTCCAAACTTAGATAAATACTCTATAGCATTCCATTTTTCCCACTCATCATTAAAAAAATTAGAAAGGATCTGTATTTTTTCAGGATTTAAGCCTCTGATTCCATCTAACTTACTTGGATTAAAGCGAATAGTTGTTACGGTATCTTCTTTGAAGACATCTACTATATTTTTTGCTGTTTTTGTACCTATTCCTTTAATATTATCAGCGATATATGCAATAAGCGCCGCATCAGATTTAGGTAAGCATTTTTTATATGTTGAAAATTTAAATTGCTCCCCATATACTTTATGTGTATCACTTGTCCCCTCTAGTTCAAGTTCATCTCCTACTTCTATATCTTGAGATAAACCTACTGCTGTAATATATTCTTTGCCAACTTTAAGTAACATAACCGTCCATGAATTAGTGTCATTTTTAAATATTATTGTTGAAACTTTTCCTTCTATTTTCATAATGTCTCCAATCTTTCATTATTATATTATATTACACTACAAACACTTTTTCAAGTAAAATTTTTAAATTGTTTACTAAAACCAAGTAATATAAAATAAAGTTTTATATTACTTAAAAATGAAACAGAAAGTTTAAAAAAAGGCAAAAAAAAACGTAGTTTTAAACTACGTTTTTGTTTTTCAATACTGAAATAATCTGAGCACTATCTAAATGCTCGTTATCATAGTGTTCTAAAAAAACTACAATAATTTCTTCTCCTACGAAAAATGGCTCTTTACTAGTATCCAAATAATCTATATTATCTGTAAACTCGGAATGAATAGTAATATTTGTACCATTTTCTTTTTCAGATAAATTAGTTATTGTACAAATCTTAGATACATATTTTGCAGTTTTCTTTGGCTTAAAAAACATTACTATAACCAACAAAATGCAACATATGAAAAAAGTCATAACACTAATATCTATGCTCATAGGACCTCCATTGTTTTTTATATTTTCTACCATTGAGGTTTATACAAACCTTTTGGAGACTCATTAACACTTTCTGTTCTAACCCAATCGGGTCCTCCAACAAAATTCAAACGCTTTTCAGGTTTTTCAAATCCCACCCAAGGTTGTTTAGATGTTTCTATAACCTTTGGCTTTTTTTCTACTTGTCTACAATTTCTAAAACTACTCAAAATCGCTCTACCCTCTTCCTCTGTTAATTCAAACACTAGTTTTCTCCTTTAGTTTTGTTTTTTGTTTCTGCTTTTGAAAAGAATGTACCTTTTTATGGTAAACTCCATCTTTTATATTTATATACATTAGAAAACAGATAAAACTCTCTATGTACAAATAAAAAAGATTTCCAATATAAGTAATACAAAAATTACTCATACAACTCACATTATAAATATATCTATTAATATATTTATAAACTATACCTCCATTCATAGTATATTTATATTTTTTTAACAAACTAATTATACCACACGAATGTTGTTATGTCAAAGAGTTCTTTCTTTTTTCTTTTTTGCAATATAATATTTTATGTCAAAATAATTTATATTTTCTGGCAAAGCGTCTTTTATCGGCTTTAACTTTTCTTCTCCAAGTTTTGATATAGCCTCAATTATTATATTTGCACTTTGGGTATTTATATATTTTTCTATTTCTATCTTCTTACCATCTAAATATAATTTTAAAAAGTGATTTTGTACCGTTTGGAGACTAACGCCTCTAATACTTGCTATCTGTTCCATATTACTTCCACTTTTGGCTAACTCATATGTTACATCATATGTATTTCCTTCAAATATATTTTTAGCAACTTCTGGCTGTTTTGAGTTACTTTCTACGCTTTCTTTACTTGTTTTTTCAGCTAATATAGTATCTTTGAAGTCCATTTTATTTTTTTTAATGTATTCAATTATTGCGTTAATAAATAACTTACCATACTTTTCTTGTTTAAATGTTCCAATTCCTGATATCTTTAAAAGTTCTTCTTCGTTTACAGGATATTTTTCACACATGCCAGCAAGAGAGATATCTGAAAATATTACAAATGGAGGAACATTATTTTCTATAGCTACTTTTTTTCTTAATTTTTTTAGAATTTGAAGAAGTTCCTCGTTCATTGGTGATTTTTCTACTTCAGACTCAATTCTTTTACCCTTTATATATACTTCTTTTTCATAAAACAATATATCGTTGCCTAGTTTTGTTACAACAAGTATGGGATATTTATCTCCTACCGAGTCTATATATCCCTCAGATATTAAATATGATATCATCTCTTTTATAGAATCTTTTGTGTATTTTTTCATAATACCATATGTGGATAACAAATCCAGTTCAAGTGTTCTTAATCTAGCGGTATTAGAGCCTTTTAGAACATCTGCTACCATAGCTGTTCCAAATCTATTTTTCATTCTAATTATACAAGAAATTATTTTTTTACTTTCTTCAGTAATATTTACAAGATCATATTTACTATTACAATTACCACAATTATCACATTTGTCATAGTTTGGTTGTTCTCCAAAATACTCCAAAATATATTTTCTTAAACATCGATCTGTATTACTATAATCTATCATTTTATTTAATTTCTTTATTTCTTTTGAAATATCACCTAAATGTGATTGTTCAATTAAAAATTTATTTGTTATAACATCCGCTCTACTAAATAACAAAACACATTCAGCTGCTTTTCCATCTCTTCCTGCACGTCCTGCTTCTTGATAATAACTTTCCATATTAGATGGCATATTATAATGTATTACAAATGAAATGTTAGATTTATCTATTCCCATCCCAAATGCATTTGTTGCAATTATTATTTCAATATTATCATATATAAAATTTTCTTGAGATTCTTTTTTTTCTTTATCACTAAGCCCTGCATGATATCTACAAACACTATAGCCTTTTTGTTTTAGCTTTTCATATAAAGAATCAACTGTTTTCCTTGTAGAACAATATATAACCCCTGAACTATTTTTATGTTTATCTAAATATTTAGTTATGTACAACAGCTTCTTTTGAGGCTTTTGTACTATAAAATTTAAATTTGCTCTATCAAATCCGGTTGTCTTTATAAATGGTGTTTTAAGTTGTAGGGACTTTATTATATCTTCTTTTACAAGAGCTGTAGCAGTTGCTGTAAAAGCAGTCACTACTGGTCTTTGCTTAAGTTTATTTATAACTTCTGGAATCTTTTTATACGTTGGTCTAAAATCATGCCCCCATTGTGATACACAGTGAGCCTCATCTATTGCAATCATTGGTACTTTTATACTATTTAATAAATTTATAAAACTTTCTTGACAAAATCTTTCAGGAGCTACATATATAAGTTTATATGCGCCATCTTTTGCCATATATTTTATATAATTATATTCTTTAATTGAAAGACTACTATTTATATATGCAACTTGTATCCCCATATCTTTTAATGTATCTACTTGATCTTTCATAAGAGATATAAGAGGTGATATAACTATTGTAGTACCGCTAAACTTAAGTGCTGGGATTTGATAACATATTGATTTACCCGCACCTGTAGGCATAATACCTACAGCATCCTTTTTATTTAATATATTATCTATTATATCTGCTTGCCCTAGTCTAAATTCATCATATCCAAAATATTCTTTTAAAAGTTCTTTTGCTGTACTCATAACTTTTTTACTTCTCCTTATTATATATCTAATTATACTTACTTTTTTCTAATTTGTCAAACCTTTATATAGAATATATTCTCATTATAACTTTACTAACAAATAATTATGAATTGATTTCTTAAAATAAAAAAACAAGTGATATACTTAAATCACCTGTTTTTATTTTTATTTTTCTTTTTCTTTTTGCTTGATAACAATACATTTTTTTATGTATTCTTCATCACATTTACC
>JAVXNL010000042.1:0-11237 GCA_036645795.1 Clostridia bacterium | reverse complement strand
TACCAAAAGGATTTGCACCGATAAATGAGGGTGAAGCTTTATGGGGAGAAGAAAACGCTACAAATAAAGGACTTGTAATAGTAGATAAAAGTGGAACTGATACAGATGGAAATGAATTTGTATGGATACCAGTACCAAATTTTAGTGAATTTGTAAGGACTGATGACTACTATAACGGCTTAGGGCCAACAATATCAGCTTGCTTAGAATCAAAACCAAGTGACTCTGATGCAACAGAAGAAGTAAAAGCTATGTATAAATCAGTAGAGACAAATAAAGGATTTTATATAGCTCGTTATGAAGCAGGAAAGATAAATGGAACTGCGACAGATGGAACAGTAAAACCAGTATCCAAAAAAGGTGTTGCAGTATGGAATTATATTTCATGGGGAACAAATAACTCGGACACAGATCCTGGAAATGGAGCGGTAACTGTAGCTAGAGCTGCTTACCCTAAGGCTGATAAAAACTTAGCAGTAGCTTCAACTCTTATGTATGGAGTACAGTGTGATGCAATTCTAAGGTTTATAGAGACAAGTGAAGGTAAAACCATGGCTCAGATAAAAGATAGTAGTAGTTGGGGAAATTACAGTGATAATGTAAATAGGGAAAATATAAAGCCAAATGATCCTGCAATATCAGGTGGATCTAATACTTGGGAAGTAAATAATATATATGATTTAGCTGGAAACTTGTGGGAATGGACTATGGAGTCTTGCTCAAGCGATCGTGTTTTTCGATGTGGAAGTTATCTTGATTTAGGTAGTAAATATTGTGTATCTTATCGTTTGAATTATCCTATTTATTCTAATCAGATTAATATTGGCTTTCGCCAAGCGCTATACCTTAAACAATAAAAAAACAGATATAAAGAGTATATAACGGTTATATAACATATGTGAGGGAAATGATTTCTCTCACTATTTTTTTGTGAATTTACCAAAAAATATTGCAATTAAAATTAAAATGAGGTATAAATCTTTTGAAAAGTAATGACAAACAATTTTTAAAAGAGAAACTGTTTGAGTTTTTGATAAAAATATTTGGCTGTTAATGTTATAATAGAAATGTAATAAAAGTTCAAAATAAAAATGTAACTTTTATTACTGTGAAAAGTCTAAAAAGCAAATACAAAGAGCTTTGTGAGAAGTATATGAAATATAATAAAGAGGCGTTTAGAATGAAGGAAAATAAGTTTTGTGATAAATATCTCATGTATTGGTTGCAATATTTTTTATTTTGGTATATAATCTAAGTAGGAAATATATGCAACAAAAGGGGTTGAGTAATCTTATGAACAGTAAATTAAACGGTATATTCAAAGACGCTGAAAGGCATTTTAGAACAATAAATGCAACTCACAAAATATTAGAAAAAACATATGAGTTAAAAATTTCAATTCATTCTGCAGGTCAGTGGGTTTTGGATAATATGTATATTATAGAACAAGAATATGAAGAAATAAAAGATGCAAAAAAGGTGTTAAAAACCACAAAACTTCCAGTAATTAAAAATAGCGAAGGTGATAAATATATTAGTATATTTTTTCTTGCTTATGAACTTATAGAACGAAATAATGGATATGTTGATCAAAATTTAATATTAAATGCATTAAAAGAACATCAAAAGCTTTCATATCTTACATCAGAAGAATTAGACTTATTTGTACTTATGCTTAGAATGGCATTACTTAAATTTATAGCTCGAATATGTATAAATATTACTAATTCTCAAATTAAAAAGATGGAAGTAGAAGAACTTATATCAAATGAACTTGATAGTAAAAACAAAATAGTTGAACTATATAATGACTTAAAACAAACAAAGAATTTTAGGCAGTATTTACAAGATACTACAAAAATCAAAAGTACTAATACGGCGTTTGTAGAATATATGGCATATAGATTAAAAGAGCTCGGCGAAAAAGGCGGAGCGTATTTTGAGGTGTTAAACAGTGAAGCAGATAAAATTGGTTTTACAGTTGCAGAGGCTATAAAAAAAGAGCATATGGAGATTGCTAAAACTACAGATTTTATTGGTAGAGCAATACTTGCATATAAACAATTACAAGGATTAAATTTCAGGGAAATATTTGAAAAGGTAAATAAAATAGACGAAACACTTCGTGATGATTATACCCACGAATTTAAAAAATGTGATTATAAAACGAAGGATAGATATAGAAAATACATAATAGCGTTAGCTAAAAAGTATGATTTGTCAGAAGTATATATAGCTAAAAAAGCTGTTGAATGTTCAAAAAAATACAAAAAACATGTAGGCTTTTTTCTTGTGGGTGAGCAAAAATATTTGTTAAAAAAAGCAATAGGCAAACAATATTTTACAGATATTATATATAACAGATTTTTAAAACCGACGAAACCATTATTGTATGTTGTGTCAATACTTATATTAGCTTTTTTGATGACTTGTTTTGCTGATAGGTATTTTATAAATTTTAACGAACCAACTTTAAATATTATATTTTTAGTTATAGAGTTTGTTTTTTCTGTTGAAATTATGAGTAAAATTATTGATTATATATTAAGGAAAAATATACCACCAAAAGTTTTGCCAAGATTTGATTTTGCAAAAACTATAGATCCTAAGTATCCGACTTATGTAGTAATGCCTACACTTATTACATCAATAGAACAAGTAGATAATATGATAAAGAAGATGGAAGTTACCTACCTTGCAAATAGAACAGATAATATGTATTATATGTTAGTTGGAGACTGTATTTCAAGTGATAAAGAACATATTGATATAGATGATAAAATAATGGATTATGCAAAAGAAAAATTGGACGAAATCAATAAAAAATATGAAAACGATACAGAGCATAAACTTTTTAATTTTATATATAGAAAACGTATATATTCAAAATGTGAAGGTTGCTATATGGGTTGGGAGAGAAAAAGAGGCGCAATTTTACAGTTTAATAGTTTAGTTTTAGGTAAAATGACACCAGAGGCTATAAATAAAGCTTTCTATATTGTATATGAAGATATTGTAAATGCAAAATATGCTATAACAATAGACGAAGATACACAGTTATCTCTAAATACAGCAAAAGATTTAGTAGCAATAATATCTCATCCATTAAATCAACCAGTTTTAAACAAAAGAGGTACTCGTGTAAAAAAAGGTTATGGCTTAATTCAACCATCAGTTCCTCTTGATATAGAGGCTGCAAATAGAAGTATATTCTCAAAGATATTTGGTGGATTTGGAGGTCTTGATATATATACAAATGCTGTAGCAAATGTATATCAAGATGCATTTGAAGAAGCAATGTTTTTTGGTAAAGGAATATATAATATAGAATTATTTGACAGATTACTTTCAAAAGAAATACCGGAAAACTTAGTATTAAGTCATGATTTCTTGGAAGGAGCATTTTTAAAAGTAGGCCTTGCTTCTGATATAGAAGTACAAGATGGATTTCCTAAGAATTTTATTGCATATATGAAACGTAGTCATAGATGGTATAGAGGCGATATGCAAATAATTAAATGGTTATTTAGTAATAAATTATCAATTCTTTCAAAATGGAAACTGTTTGATAATATCAGAAGACCACTTCTAGATGTAGTAGCTTTAATTGCAATGAGTGTTGCACTGTTTATATCAAGCGAGGCTTTTCTTACTGTAACATTACTTACATTTATTACAATAAATATAGGGCATTTTTTAGGAATACTAGATAGAATATTATTTGGTAATGTAAAACATACAAAAGATTTGCAGTATATACCATTAATACAAGGATTAGACGCTGATTTTTTAACAATGTGCTTTAATTTTATGGTTATTCCATATAGAGCTATTATGTGTGTATCTGCTTTTGGTACATCTATTTATAGGATGCTTATAAGCAAAAAACATTTGCTCCAATGGACAACTGGAGATGTATTAGAAAAAACTTCTAAAGATAGCATTGGTTATTATTATGGAAGCATGTTTATAAATGTTGTATATGGACTTTGCATAATGTTTATACCTGTGTTTAGTGATGGCTCAATATTTGGAGCAGCACAATACAAAGTATGCATAGCACTAGCTTTTATATTTGGACCACTATTTGCATATTTACTTGGAAAAGATCATCTAATTGGAAGAAAAACAAAACTTTCAAAAAAACAAGATACACAAATATTAGATATTGCTAAAAGGACTTGGGATTTTTTTGATACAATGATGAACGAGACAAATAATTTTTTGCCAACAGATAATTTTCAAGAAAACAGAAGATATAAAATAGCTAATAGAACTTCATCTACAGATATTGGATTTGGATTACTTGCTATTGTAAATGCTTATGATTTGGGATTTATATCAAAAGATAGTGCAATAAGAAAACTTGAAAAAGTATATAGTACAATAAATAAATTAGATAAATGGAATGGCCATTTATATAATTGGTATAATATAAAGACATTAGAACCATTGAGACCAAGATTTATATCTACTATAGACAGCGGAAATTTTATAGCATGTATATATGTTGTAAAGCAGTTTTTAACAGATATAAAAACCGATAGGAAATTTGTAGGAACAGAAAAGATAGAATATGACAAAGGAATAGATGCTTTAATAGAAATGTCTGAGGGATATATAGCTGATTCGGATTTTACAATGTTTTACGATACATCAAGAAATTTATTTTCAATAGGATATGCTCAAGAAAGTGGAACTCTTGTAGATAGTTATTATGATATGCTGATGTCAGAGAGTAGAACTACAAGTCTTATTGCAATAGCAAGGAGACAAGTTACATCAAAACATTGGTTTGCACTTGCAAGAAACTTAGTAAAAGTAGATGGATATAAAGGTCTTATGTCATGGAGTGGAACTTCTTTTGAGTATTTTATGCCATATATATTTAATAAATCATATGAACATACCTTAATTGATCAATCATTATTTTTTACTAAATATTCTCAAATTAAATTCGCTAAAACAAATAATGTCGCTTGGGGAATATCTGAATCTGCATATGCAGTAAAAGATGAGGACCTAAATTATCAATATAAAGCATTTGGTATACCGTGGCTTGGATTAAAAAGAGGACTTAATAACTACTTAGTAGTCTCTCCTTATTCTTCTTTACTTATGTTAGAAATTGATCCTCAAAGAGTATATAAAAATATAAAAGCATTAAAATCTTTAGGTGCATATTCTACATATGGTTTTTATGAATCAATAGATTATACAAAAGATCATTTGCATACAGGAGTAAATTCTGAGGTTATAAAAACATATATGGCTCATCATCAAGGAATGATACTCTCTTCTATAAATAACTATATAAATGATGGTATAATTAAAAAAAGATTTCATAATAATCCAGATATTAGAGCATGTGAAATTTTACTTAAAGAAAGAGAGAGAGTAAAAGCATCTATAAAGAAAAAAGCAAAAGATAAAGATAATGTGTTTAAACAAAAAGATGTACTAAAATATACAACATATGTAAGTTCTACATATGCCGAAAAAAAATATGCTACGGAAAATGATGCAAGTACACAATTAAATATATCTTTTTTAAAGGGTGGCAATTTATCAACAATGATTACTAATAAAGGAGAAAGTTACTTAAAGTATAAAGATAAAATTATAAATCGTCAAAGGTATGCAGAGCCACAAGGTTCAGGAAACTATATTTATCTTACTGATAAAACAACAGGAAACACTATAAGCGCAACAAACTGTAATATTCACAGCAAATATAACGAAAACACCCAAAAATGTGTATGGACGAGTTCGTTAGAAAAAATAGATTGCTACATAGAAGAAGAAAATATAGAGACAACAACAACAATTGGTATATCTCCAGAATATAATATGGAAATGAAAAAGATAAGTATGTATAATAATAGTAATATAAGGCGTGAGATTATAATAAACACATATATAGAACCAGCACTTACAGATTATATGACAAATATAGTACATCCATCATTTAGTAATCTTCAAATAGAAACATATTATGATGAACAATTAGACGTTTTAGTTGCAACAAGAAGAAAAAAGAATGAAGAAGATGAAGATATATTTGTATATACAAAACTTGTAGGGATAGATTTAGATAAAGATGTAGAAACAGAAAAGATGAGGCTTGTAAAAACACCTGAATCTGCATATAATCAAAATATTGCAAAATATCCTTTGTGGCCAGTACTATCATATAGAGCAAGAATAATATTAGACCCACATGAAAGGCAAGATTTTTATTACATATTAGGTGTTGCAGATAGTAAATATAAAATGAATAATGCGGTTGTAAATATGGATATAGAAGGAATTGCAGGACAGTTTAAATTAACAGGTGAACTAAATAGTGTGGTTGCAAGATATTTAAAATTAGAACCAACAAGAGCTGAAATATATAATAATATTATAAAAGATGTTTTGTTTAAAAGAAATCAGATAGAAGATAATAAGTATTGGTCAGAAAATCTTAATCAATCATCATTATGGAAACATTCTATATCAGGAGATTTACCAATAGTACTTGTATATATAAATAAAATAGAAGATTCAGGAATAATAAATGAGGTAATAAACTTCATGGACTATGTAAAAAATAGAAAAATAGACTTAGATATTGTAATAGTAATAGATGAAAAAGAACAAAAAGATGGCCCAATATATACATATTTAAAAGAAAGACTAGATAGAGCGATATATATGGCATACACAAAAGGTAATATATATATATTAAATATAAATGTATTAACTAAGCAAGAAATAACTCTGTTATCATTCCTATCAAAAAGGTATATACAAAGTATTAATGAATTTTTATGTGTAAATACAAAACAAGAAAGCCAAGGACAGCTTTCTTCAGAAAAGTTACAAAACCAAAATAGTGAGGTGGAAGTAGATGAAAATTAAAAACACATCGGATTATATAGCTTTTAATTCATATGGCGGATTTAATTCAAAAAAAGATGAATATCATATTCTAAATACTGCTACACCTCTGCCTTGGTGTAATATAATGGCAAATGAAAATTTTGGCACAGTAGTATCTAGCTACGGTACCGTATATACATATTTTAAAAACAGTCAAGGATTTAAACTTACAAATTGGTGTAATGATTGGATTACATTTACACCAGGAGAAAAGTTTAAAGGTATATATGATGAAGATTATAATCTAGTATATGGGTTTGGGTATTCTAGAGTTTTACAAGAAGATGATTATATAACAAAAGCCATGGATATATTTATACCACAAAAAGATGATATAAAAATACAATATATAACTTTAGAAAACTCTTACGGAGAAGTAAAAAATGTAGAAATTGAATATGAATTAGAACCAGTTTTAGGCGTTTGTCAAGAAACGAATCAGCAATATATATTGTGCCAAGAACAAAATGGTATAATGAAGTTAAAAAATCCATATAGTACTGACTTTTCAAATAATATAGCTTATGTAAGTGTACTTGGTGAAAGTGAAAATACAGATGTAGTCTATGATGCTAAAAACTATAGTGTAAAAATAAATACAAAAATATCTCCTAATTCAAAAGAGACATACGCTATAGTTTTAGGGTGTGTTGAAAGCAAAGATGAATATATAGAAGAAGTAATATCTAAGTACAATACAGCATCAAAGATTGAAAAAGCATATAGTGAAACTAAAAAATATTGGCGAGGACTTGTAGTACAAGACTTTAATATAAAAGATGAATATATTGAAATAATGGCAAATGGATGGTTACTTTACCAGACTATAGTATGTAGACTATTTGCAAGATCTGGATTTTATCAGTCTGGTGGAGCAATAGGCTTTAGAGATCAATTACAAGACTGTTTAGCATTAATTTATACATGGCCTGAGAGAACTAAGTCACAAATAGTGTTACATTCTAGTAAACAATTTCAAAAAGGTGATGTACTTCATTGGTGGCATGAACATAATAATGCTGGAATAAGAACATACTTTAGTGATGATTATTTATGGTTGCCATATGTTTTATCTGAATATGTAAATAGAACAAAAGATATATCTATATTAGATATAAAAACTCATTATCTAGAAGATAAGCCAATGGGAACAAAAAGAGAATTATATGATATATTTTGCGAAATTGATGCAGAAGATAGCGTATATGAACACGCTAAATGTGCGATAATGTACGGCTTATCACGAATTAATCCAAAAAACGGATTGTTAGATATTGGTGATGGAGATTGGAATGATGGCTTTAGTAATATTCATGGGCAGTCTGTATGGCTTTCATTTTTTATGATGGATGTTTTGGAAAAATTTGCAAGTCTTGCAAAGATAAAAAAAGATGAAGATATGGAAAAACTATGCGATAAGCAAAGACACATACTAAAACATAGTATTATTTCAACTTCGTGGGATAAAGACCATTTTGTGAGAGCATTTTTTGAAAATGGAGATGTACTTGGAGCATACTCAAATGAAGAGTGTAAAATTGACTTAATAGCACAAGCTTGGTCAGTTATATCAATGAAAAATTATTCTGATGTACAAGATGAAATACATACAGCTATGGAGAGTGCAGAAAAATATTTAATAGATAAAGAAAACATGATAGTAAAATTATTATATCCCGCTTTTGATAAGCCTAAAAATAATCCGGGATATATAAAAGCATATGTTCCGGGGACTCGTGAGAATGGTGGACAATATACACATGCAGCAACTTGGGCCGCAAAAGCATATTATGAGCTAGGCCAAAAAGATAAAGGCACTGACATTTTAAGATATATAAATCCAATCTATCACTCAGATACAAAGGAAAAAGCAGATAGATATATGGTAGAACCATATGTTGTTGCAGCAGATGTATATAGTAATTCTGAACATTTAGGTAGAGGCGGTTGGACGTGGTATACAGGTTCTTCAGCTTGGATGTATAGAATAATAGAAGATTATATTGGAAAAAAAAGAAGAGATAAAAATTAATAGAATAAAATTGATAATAAAAACTTATATAGCCAAAATAGCCCAGTAGTAAAAAAGCGGACTCTTTGTCAATAGTGAGGGAAAAAGTGGTTGTATATATATATTATACAACCACTTTGTGACTCACACATAAATATATAGATTAGTATGCGAAAGGATAAATGATATGAAAGAAACAGATTTAATGAACTACATTAACGGTGAATTAACACACAACAGAAATGTTGATTTTGCTTTTGATTTTGAGAAAAATGGTGTACCATATATTATAAAATTTATAGCGCCGGATGTTAAAAATGGAATTAATATACCAAGTATAAATTTCATACCACAGACTAAAAATATTAATAGTCAAATTATGGTTGAATCAAATAATTTAGAAAGTGATAATTTAGAGAGTGTTATACAACAAGCTTCACAAACCGGGACAAGACTTGTAAATTTAACTAGAGATATGCCATGTCCAATCGTTATACCATTAATTCCTAGCGAAAAAGGTAAACCTTATTTTCAACAACTTTCTAAAGAATGTTTTGAATTGCCAAGCACAGATATAAATTATAGAATTGATGAACAAGTTGTCAAAATTATAAGTAATACAAAAGTACTGCTAAAGGAAAAATATAATATAGAAGCCAAAGATAAAATTTTTTTAAATGGTTATTCAAGTTCAGGTGTATTTGCACAACGATTTGCACTATTACACCCTGAATTGATAGAC
Organism: Clostridia bacterium; assembly: GCA_036645795.1. Taxonomy (GTDB): domain Bacteria; phylum Bacillota; class Clostridia; order TANB77; family CAG-465; genus CAG-465. The sequence continues at coordinate 1,560 of JAVXNL010000042.1, read as the reverse complement.
GTAGCTTGTATAGGAGGCGCTAGCGGAAGTATTCCGTTTCCGTCAAATAAAATAGGTTATCCTATTGGAATAGAGGATTATGAAACCTTATCGGGCAAAACATTTGATATAAATGCATATGAATCAATTAAATTTAGATATTATGTTGGAGAATTAGAAACAGTTGACAAATCAAATTCAAGATTTGATGAAAATAATATGCCTGCATCAATGCATGATATGAGTTATTTTGATAGAAGCGTGCCACAAGAAGTTGGTAAGAAACAAAGAGAAATGTTAGGAAGAGATATGTTTGATAGGGCTAATAAAACAATTAATATTTTAGGAAAAGCGGGTATAGATATAACACACACTGTTATGAGAGGGAGACAGCATAGTAGTTGTAATGGGTTAGGAGAACAATTTATAAATAATACATATCAAGAATCTTACCAAGGAAAATCCATTGAAAATGAAAAAGCTAGATAGATTCTTATTATTTATATTGCTGCAAAAAAATAGCAAAAGCAAAAATACTATTGAAATATATCAATAATAATAAGTAATATATAAAAAATTAAAAAAACTTGAATAATTTTAAGTTATGTATTAAAATATATATATAAGATTTATATAGTGTTTTAAAATAAAAAAATATTTAAATCAATTAGAACATATCTTTGAAAGGGTGGAAATTATGTTGAAAGTAAACAAAGCAATTTGAAATTTTGATTTTTTGTGATAAAATTAAAATAAAAGAAATGGGGAAAAAGGAATGTATAATAAATATGAAGGAAAAACTTTAATTTTAAGAGAAGTAGGAGATCCTGCTTTAAGAAACAAATGTTATGATGTTGATATTAATAATATAGATGAAACAACACTTAATGATATAAAAGATATGAAAAAAACTCTTGATTATACAGGAGGATTTGGAATAGCAGCACCACAAATAGCAATTAATAAAAATATTATAATAATACAGGTAGATAAGAAAAAATGTAAATATAACGATTCTGAGGATATTCCAACAACAGTAATGATTAATCCATCATGGAAAAAAACAAGTGATGATACAGATATTGAATATGAGGGCTGTCTAAGTGTTCCAAGTATAAGCGGAAAAGTAGAAAGATATAAAAATATTGAAGTGACCTATTATAATGAAAATGGAGAAAAAATAATTAAAGAAGTAAAAGGATTTACAGCAAGAGATATTCAGCATGAATGCGATCATTTAAAGGGAATAGTTTTTATAGATAAAGTTGTTAATAATGAGTTTGCAACAAAAAAAGCCATAAATAAATTTGAACTTAAATAATAATGATATTAGTAAATATAATGTTGTAAAATAAACTTTAATTATCTCAGAAAAATTTTTAAATTTCTTTATGTGTAGATTTGCTCATTATGATTAAAGGTTAAAAAATTATTAAAAAAATTATACAAAGAAAGAGGTAGGTACAAATGAAAAACATTATGTTAAGCGAAAACTTTGAAAGTGGCATTGGAGTACACACACACACACACACACACACACACACACACACACAGGGGTATTAGTTTAATAGTACTAGTTAT
>JAVXNL010000041.1:0-11318 GCA_036645795.1 Clostridia bacterium | reverse complement strand
AATTTAACTTTTAATTCAACCTTAATTTTAAAGTTGTAAGCCCAGCCGTAGGGTTTCGCATTGCACTTTACATTAAATAAAGTGATAAGTGCCGGTGTTTGTAGCATTTAGCACTGGACTAAAAACCAAAAAAAAAAAACATTTAAAATCAAAAAAAAGCCAATACAAATAACATCTATATGGATGTTGTATGTATTGGTTTAATTGTGTTGTTATAATAATTTTAATATTTATTTTTTTTGTTGGTCTTTTTATTACCAATGACTTTTGTTACTTTTTTATATTTTGCATTTGTATTATCAAATTTTATAAAATTATTTAATCTAGAGCAATAAAATACTAAAATAAGCGATATTACAATAGTTAAGAAGTCAAAATACAACAATGATAATATGATGGCCATTGTAGCTAGCATATACCCGAGTACTGAAGCATATTTGCTCTTTTTAACAAGTAAAAGTACAAGCAGCAAGTATAACACCACATATCCTATTTTTATAAGTATAGCGATTGCTGAGGCATGAGTTAGTAGCTGGTAAACAATACCACAAAGGTTTATTAAAATCATGATAAGAGATATGATTTTAAGACTTTTTCTAACATTTTCAGTTTCCATTTTTTCTCCCCTTTAATATATATAAATTGTAAAATCTATATATTATTTTTTTTGTTTAATTGCAGGTGTTTCGTAATCTTCAGTTATAGCTCCACCATCAACTGCTGAATTTTCTAAAGTGAGTTCATCATCATCAAATATTATTTCAAAATCGTCAGGGATTATAGGAGCGTCTCCTACATTATCATCAGTATCACCATTAGTTACATTTACATTACTTGGTTTACTTTCTTTATTATAGTTTGGAACAATATTTTCTTCGATTTTGTTTAATTCATCAGATAATCTAGAAGAGGTGTTAACCCCAAATAGAGTGTCATCTTTTTTAGAATCAGCATCATTCATTGTAATGGTTGGATTATCGGGTTTACTCATCATATATTTTTCAAAGTTATACATTATAACATCTGATTTCTTTTGATATTTTTTATCAAGGAATGAAGTTTTACCTTCACCGTATACTGAAGTTCCTTTTGCATTTTTAGTTTTATAGAAAACAGAACCAAATCCCATATCTGCAATTTTATATTTTTTCATTCTTTCTTTTTCAGCAATTTCTAATTTTATTTTTTTATCTAATTCTCCAGTAAGTGGATTAATTGAAAAAGTAGCGCTTTTATCAGGCTTTTTCTCTATACCAAATGCTGAGTTCCAGTAAGCACTATCTTCTGGTACGGTATCACCAAAAATAATTTGTGTTTTTGTATTAGCAAGTACTGTTTGTCTATAATAGCTTTGACCACTTTTTTCTAGTTGTGATAAGTTTTGTATTGCAACAGTAACGCCGCATCTATACTTTCTAAATAATGTAAACATAACTTCCATATCCTTAGTGATATATTCTGGAAATTCATCTATGTATAGAAAATGAGGAGTTCTTGAATCTTCACTTCCTTTTCTTCTAAGTATTGCATCTTGAAATTGTAATATAAAAAACATACCAAATGCTTTTGCTTGTATAAGTCCTAGCTCTCCTTTTCTTGAACAGGCAGTAATAATACTACCGTTTTTTAAAGCATCATCAAAGTCAATTAAATTTTCTTTTCCACAAAGAGCTGCTTTAAGTCCTGGATTTCTGACTAAATTGTTAAGTTGAGTTATTGCTCCATATAGGAATTTTTCAGTATCTTTTCTACCGCTACCACGAGTGCCTGGGATTTCAAATCCATTTATATTTAGAGACGGTTTATAGAAGTTTTTTTCGAAATATCTAATAAGAATTTTATATTTTTGTTCTAATTCTGGTATTTTTTTCATTTCTTCTGTCATTTCCTCAACGGCGTCAAAGTTATATAGTAATTCAAGCATATCTTCAAGACTTGCTATTTGTCCATCATTGAGTATTGGATACATTTCTTTTAAAAGTATTGATAAATTTTGGAAAGCATCCATTGTTACTTGTGTAAAGAATGGATCTCCTGCTTTTCCCCCACCGCTACTTTCATACATTGCATTTAAAACATCCGCTATAATAGATGCAACTTTTGCAGGATCTGGTATAGCAAATGGATTTATACTAAGAGTTGTCTGGGGGCTTGCAGGATCAATTGATAGTACATCTAGCTCAAAGTTTTTTGCTACTCCAATCATCTTGGATATAAAAGTGCCATCATTTTCAATTATTGTAACACCAACGTTTTTGTACGTTACTTCACCCGTAGAGTTATCTATATATTGAAGCATTGGCTTTACATCTGTATAGAACGCTTCTTCCATTCCTCGTCTTGGTTTTAGATAGTTTAATGTAAAATTTTTATTTACATATTCGTTATTAAAAGGTCCTGACATATATGCTATGCCTTTTTTTAGCATTGAATATCCCACTCTTTTAGAATATTCTCTAAAGAAAAACTTCTTTTCTAAATCTAGAGCTACCATAGGCTGTAATACAGTAGCTGTTTTACCAGTACCTGTAGCACCTTGTACAAGTGTTGCCTCATAACGCTTTTTTTCGGGAACAATTACTGGAACAGAGGTCCCCTTTGCTTTACAAATAATAGTCTCACAAGTAAAAGCTCCATCTTCTTTTATTTGAGGTGTAAGAGATAGACCTATAAATCCAGCTATAGATTTTGGAATATCTTCATCTCTTATTATCATTAAAAAATAATCTATTAATCTAAATATTGCTATAAATGGTAAAACCAAACTTAAAGTTTTAATTGCAGGTTTAAATAGTTCTGGAAATACTTCAAGTACTTTTTCATAGTTTGGGGCTTTTTCAAGTAGCCACCAAGCAGCGCTGTTTATCCAAGTACAAGACATTGAGCCTACTATAACACCTAAAATAATAACTGTAACAAAATACATTTTAACTCTAGTAGCATCATCTTTAGGAAGTCCGGAATTAACATAAAATGAAAATGCTAGAGCAGGTATTATTATAAATAAGGTATATATATATGGAGAAAGATCATTTTCTACTCGTATATTACCTATAAAAAAGCCTAGCATTCTAGATAATGAGAATAATACAAGTACTGCACTAGCTGCATATAATATATATGTTGCGATTTTATTTGGATTTGTTTTTATATGTAGCTTTTTAAATAGTGTATCTATCAATTATATCACCGCTTTCTTAAGTATAGTTATTTTAAAGTCAATTATAGTTATTGACATATGTACTTATTTCATATATAATGATACTATAAAAACAATAATAATTCAAGTTTTTTTATAAAACTCATAGCTAAAAGGCAAAAAAAGATATATGTAATATAAATGTAACATGTATATAATATATGAATAGGTGTTAGATTATAGTAATTATTAAAAACTCTACATTAATGTAGATTAAACTATAAAAAGGATGGAGGATACTTAAATGAAAATTGTTATAGGACTTGGAAATCCAGGAAGAGAATATGTTAAAACAAGACATAATTTGGGGTTTATGTTTATAGAATTTCTAGAAAAAAAATATATGTCATATAAAAATAGGAAAGCGTTAAGTAGTTTGATATATGAGACAAGCATTGGTGAACAAAGAGTTATATTTGTAAAACCACAAACATATATGAATCTTAGTGGTGAAGCAGTTCAAAAAGTTAAAAATTGGTATAAGGTAGAAAATGAAGATATATTAATAGTTTTTGATGATATAGATATAGATTTTGGTGATATTAAATATAAAGAAAATGGCAGTGGAGGTTCACATAACGGAATGAAAAATATAGTGCAAGTACTTGGGACAAAAGAAATACCAAGGCTTAGAATTGGTACAGGTAACATAAAGCATGAGGATCAGGATATAACAAATTTTGTATTAGAAAAATTTTCTAAACAAGAACTTAGTAAAATAGAGGATGTATTTATACAGGCTGAAGATAAATTCAAAGAGTTTATTAAAAAGTAGTATAAACAATAGAATTATAGTTTAGTGAATGAGAAATTCGCTTCTAAGAGCTGACATTTAAACATTTTTCTTGACATATGTTAAAAAAGATGTTAAAATAATAAAGTATTCCGCACAAAACAGGTTTCAAAATGTGAGAGCATTACCTTAATTGGCGAGAACAAGATAGAATTGAAGGAGGAAAAAGAATGTACGCAATAGTTGAAATTAGAGGAAAGCAGTATAAAGTTCAAGAAGGAGATATTGTCTTTGTTGATAGAATGGAATCTATAGAAGAAGGAAAAGAAATTGAATTTGATAAAGTTTTATTTATATCAAATGAAGACAAAATAACTATCGGTGAAAATACTGTAAAAGGAGCAAAAGTAAAAGCTTCTGTAGTAGGTCATGGTAAGTCTAAAAAAATAATTGTATATAAATACAAAGCAAAGAAAAACGAAAGAAAAATAAGAGGACATAGACAACCGTATACAAAGATTCAAATTGAAGCAATAACAGATGGAATTACTGAGTCTAAAAAAGTTGAAATTAAGGCTGAAAAAAAAGCTGAAGTTAAAGCAGAAAAAAAAGTTACAGTTAAACCAGAAGTTAAAGCTCCCAAAACAGAAAAAACTACAGCTAAAAAAGCAGTAGAAAAAAATCAAGAAGAGAAATAGTATTTAAGTGATAATTTAAAAGTAAAGGAGTTGAGTTTTAAGTGGCACATAAAAAAGGTATGGGTTCTACTAGAAATGGTAGAGATAGTGAATCAAAAAGATTAGGCGCAAAAAGAGCAGATGGTCAGTTTGTAGTAGCTGGAAATATATTATATAGACAAAGAGGAACAAAAATACATCCTGGAACTAACGTAGGAATAGGTAAAGATGATACATTATACGCTTTAGTTGATGGGGTAGTTAAATTCCACAGAAAAGGTAAAGATAAAAAGCAAGTTAGTATACTACCATTAGAGCAAGAAGAAAAGACTGTAGTATAGCAAAAATTAAGTATAAGTTAAAAAGCAGATGCTTTTTAAAAAATTATAGTTATTGATAAAAATCCATATAATACTAGATAATCTAGATTATATGGATTTTTTAAAATTATAAATTGTATTTAAGTTGTAGACTCTTTTGATAATATATTTAAAGGTTTTTTTGTGTTATAGCAAGGAATATTAAGTCCTATTTTAACTTTAATAAATATATCCCTACTCAATATAGCAACAAAAGGGATATTAACATGTTTTTCTAGTTCATTTGCATAAGTTGCTTTAGCATAATTTGAACCATGTTGTACAAACACACCAAGTAAGTTTTTAAAACCTTTTGCAAACGTTATGTTTGGCTCAATAGGATTGTGCAAAGAAAACTCTTTAGCTTGAGCTACATTTGCAAGTTTTACTGTTTGAAAAGCTGGATGAGAAATATATTTTCCATGAGGTAAATCAAGTAAAAACTTGCCAATAGAATTTTCAGGCAGATAACTTGTAAATAAAATATTTATATTGCGTTTATTTATAAGTAGAGGTAAAATATCTTTGCTTATTCCAATATCTCCAGTTCCTGATGGTGCGATTAAAAAGTCCCAAGTTTTAGTTGGTATAAGTGTTTCACGTTCTAAATGACTTATCCACTTAGAGTTTTTTGGTATGAAATCTTTAGCACTATTTTTAAAATTGGGAATTTCAGTTTTATATACTTTTAAACCTTTAAAAGCAGATGTACCATCAAACAATATTTTATGTTTAGAGGGTATGATATTTTTATCCTGTTTTTTTCTTAAATTAAGCATTATTTGCTCAAATTTTTCTAACGAGTTTGAAAGTATAAAGGTTTGCTTTTTATTAGATATGCTATCAGATATTATATCGTCAAAAGTAGCGGAGTTTAAAATCTTATGCCGATCTCCATATGTAGCCTCTTGAACTAAAAATGTTGGAGCATTTAAGACATGATACGGTAGTGCTTTAATATTAATGAAAGGATTAGTATTTGAAAAATCTCCGGTAAAATCAATATTAAAATGCTTTTTTTTACCATCTTCAAAGTAAGTTATAGATATAACTATAATAGCTGCTCCTAGCATATGACCATTTTCAAAAAAAGTTACAGATATGTTTTTAGAAAGATTTAATGTTTTTCCGTATTCCATATCAATAATACTACCTTTGGTTTTTTCGATTTCATTATTACTAAAAGTTATATTATATTTTTCTTCATTCGTGTTATATGAATATTTGCTTTTTCCAGCTAAACTATTTGATAGAAATTTTCTGGTTGGTGCAGTTGTATAGATATTGCCAGTGTACCCATATTTATATAAATAAGCACAATTTCCAATATGGTCTTCGTGACCATGCGTTAAAAATACATATTCTACATCTTTTAAACCTTCATTAAAATTAAATACTCCATTTAATTTCCGGTATTTTTCTTCTTGAAAAACACCACAATCAACAAGCATAGCTGTTTTGAAGTAAGGAAGTTCAATGCTAAGCTTTAAGCAAGAGCCTGTTATTTCCGGGTGCAAAGCCTCAAGCATTATGCTAGGACTTTTTGATAATTTGTATGACATAAGTGTATCCTCCTAAATTATTTTTTAAACAAAAGTATGCAATTAGCATAACTTATAAAAAATGTTTTGAAAATATTATATCATTTTTAAGGAGATAGTCAATGGTAAACATTCTTTTTACTTTGTTTTTTGTTAAAATAGTAAGAATTCATTAAATATTTAATAAATAATATATATTTTGGCTTTAGAATTAATTCATAAAGCATATCAAATATGCGTTTCATATACAGATATTGTAAAAGTTTAGTATATATAAAGTCAAAAAAACTGCCATACAAAAATGTATGACAGCTTAAGAGTGAATAGAAAATAAGGTGCATTTTGTCAATAATTAGGGCGGAGGTCGTATCCTTATATATCTAGAATGCCTTTTTTGTTGTGTATTACAGAAAAAAGAATTTAAGTTGTAAAAATTAATCATATATACAAGTGGTTCTATAAATGGAATAATTAATTGATTTGGAAAACATGATACAGTATACATAGCTTAACCTCCAGTTTTGTATTATTACTATTTCAAGCATTGCCAATAAACAAATATCATTACATTTTTTTTTTTTAAGAATCCATGGCTTTTTCTCCTTTTACTTTTTTGAATGAATTCGTCCAAAACAGTTAAATATTATTTAACTTAATTTATATAATATTTTCTTTTAAAAGTCAAGAAAATATTAGATGTTTTTTTAAAAATGTTTTTTTACGGTTGCTACACAGCTTTTGTATGTGAATGAAAATCTATACATAATTATGAGAAAAAATGATATTGTAGTATTGTTAAAATATGAAAAATAGTAAACAGCAACTTTAAAAAGTGGAAAGTGTTTAAAACTTAAAGATATATTGTATTAATAAGTAAGAGTTTTTTTAAATATACTAGATTTTTTATAGTATTTAGTATATAATAAGGGGTATAAATTACAAAGTAATATAAATTATATTTTTTTAGGAAGGGTGATATAAGTGATAGAAAGAAAAGATAATAAAAAAACGATATTAACTGGAGACAGACCAAGTGGAAGACTTCATATCGGTCATTATTTCGGCTCTTTACAAAACAGAGTTAAATTACAAAAAGAATACAATACATATATAGAAATTGCAGATATTCAAGCTTTAACAGATAATTTTAATAATCCACAAAAAGTAAAAGACAATTTATTTGAAGTTGTACTAGATTATCTATCTGTAGGAATTGATCCTGAGTATAGTAATATATTTATTCAATCTATGATACCTGAGATTGCAGAGTTAACTGTAATATATTCGAATTTAGTAACTATTGCAAGGCTTGAGCGAAATCCGACTATTAAGACTGAGATAAAGCAAAAAAAAGCATTGTTTGGGGAAGATGGAAATTCTGTAACATATGGATTTTTAGGATATCCTGTAAGTCAAGCAGCAGATATAACAGCATTTAATGCAGATAGTATACCAGTAGGTGAGGATCAATTACCACTTATTGAGCAAACAAAAGAGATTGTAAGAAAGTTTAACCAGCTTTATGGAGATACATTAAAAGAACCACAAGCAGTTTTGAGTAAAATGGCAAGACTAAAAGGATTAGATGGAAATGCTAAAATGAGTAAAAGTCTAGGTAATGCAATATATCTTGCAGATGATGAGGAGACTATAACTAAGAAAGTTATGGGTGCACTAACTGATACGACTAAGATAAAAAAAGATGATCCTGCAAACCCAGATATTTGTATGGTTGGATATTATCATAAGTTATTTAGTAAGGAAGATATAAATACTATATTTAGTGAATGTAGAACTGGCAGTAGGGGATGTGTTCAGTGTAAAAAGCAGCTTGCACAAAATATAATTAAGTATTTAGCACCTATACAAGAAAAAAGAAGATACTATGAACAAAGACCAGAGCTTGTAAAAGAAATACTTGTAACTGGTACAAACAATGCGAGAAAAGTTGCAAAAGAAACAATAAAAAAAGTTAAAGTGGCAGTTAAAATAGATTATTTTGATAATTAGATGGAGGATATAAATGGTAATAGATTACGTAAAAATAAATGTAAAATCAGGTGACGGTGGAAATGGTGCAATGTCTTTTAGAAGAGAAAAGTATGTTGCAAACGGAGGACCAGATGGCGGAGACGGCGGAAGAGGTGGAAGTGTATATTTAAAAGTAGATACTAACACAAGTACACTTCTAGATTTTAAATATAAAAAAATATTTGTAGCTGATAGTGGAAACAAAGGTGAAGGTGCAAGAAGAACGGGTAGGTCAGGTAAAGATTTATATATATCAGTTCCTAAAGGTACTATAGTAAAAGATATTTCAAAAGGCACTGTTATAGCAGATCTGTCAGAAGAAGGCCAGACTTTTTTAATAGCAAAAGGAGGTCGTGGAGGTAGAGGAAATCAACATTTTGCTACACCAACACGACAGGTACCAAACTTTTGTGAAGCAGGACAAAAAGGTGTGAAAAAAGATTTGGAATTAGAGCTTAAAATGCTTGCAGATGTTGGATTGGTTGGATTCCCAAATGTAGGTAAGTCTACTATAATATCAACACTATCTTCTGCTAAACCTAAAATTGCTGATTATCATTTTACTACATTAGAGCCTGCCTTAGGCGTTGTTAAATCAAAAAGTGGAGATGCTTTTGTGATGGCAGATATTCCAGGAATTATAGAGGGCGCTAGCGAGGGTGTTGGCTTAGGACTTAAGTTTTTAAAACATGTAGAAAGAACAAGATTACTTTTGCATGTGATTGATATATCAGGTAGCGAAGGAAGAAATCCTGTAGAAGATTTTAATAAGATAAATGAAGAATTAGTAAAATATAGCACAAAACTTTCAAATAAAATACAGATAATAGTTGCAAATAAAATGGATTGCTTAGAAGATAATACACTACTTGAAGAATTAGAAAAAAAAGCTTTGGATAAGGGAATTAAATTATTTAAGGTATCCGCAGTAACTCATCAAGGATTAGATGAGTTGGTAGAATATATAGCAATAGTACTTAAAAGTATACCAAAAGAAGAAATTGTAGAAATAGATGAAAACTATATAGTAGAAGAATTCCTTGATCAAGAATGGATAGTAGAAAAAGCAGAAGAAGGATACTTTTTTGTTAAAGGAGCTCCAATAGAGCGACTTATGGGTAAAGTAAATATATTTGATGTTGAATCTAGACAATATATGCAAAGAATACTTAATAATATGGGGGTTATGGATAAACTAAAAGAAATCGGCTTAAAACAAGGGGACACCATAGATATTATTGGATATCAAATGGAATATAAAGATTAAGAAGTAGTATATAATAAAAATACTTTTAGAATTTTAAAAAAGCTGATAATAATCATTTAAACATATGTGAGTTACTAGTAAAAGTTGGAGTTGCAAGTTCCAAAAGTGAAGCTAAGAGAATTATTATTGGAAATGGCATAAAGATAGACTCAAAATTGATTGCAGATTTTAATACAGATATAGAAATCAAAAATAGTAAAGTAATTCTATTTGGAAAATAAGTCTGTAAATGTAATGAATAGGTGACATAAGCTGGTAGTGCTAAATAGATTACTAAAACGTACTTAACTTTAACACTACCTAAATATAAAGGGGAAAAGTAATATGAATTTAAAAGAAGAAATATTAAAGGGTGAAAGTAAAAAAAGGGAGTTTAAGCTTGATTTAACTGAAACTAAAAAAATATTAAAAACAGTTATTGCATTTTTAAATACATCTGGTGGCAAAATAATAATAGGCGTTAATAATAAAAAAGAAATAGTAGGTGTAAGTCAAGAAAATATACCTGTATACTTAGATAAAGTGGCAAATTTTATTGACGATGGCTGTACACCACAAATACGTCCTAACATTTATATAGAAAATGTTGATGATAAAAATTTAATTATTATAGAAGTTCAAATTGGATATAATAAACCTTATTTTATAAAATCAGAAGGTAATAATAAAGGTGTATATATACGAATAGGAGCAACAACTAGACATGCTGATATTGATACTATTAGAGCGCTAGAAAAAGAAACTAACAATATACATTTTGATGAAAGTATAAACTATGAGTATAAATATACTGAAGAAAACATAAACAGTATAATAGATGATTATAAAAGATTAGCTAATAAAGATATAAATATAATAGATTTACTTAATTTAAAATTATTAAAACAAGAAAATAATAATATATTACCAACTAATTCATTTATATTACTAACGGATAAAACTAATTTTTTCTATAATTCTAAAATAAGATGTGCTAGATTTAAAGGTAATGATATGACTGTTTTTATAGATAGAAAAGAATTTACTGGAACTGTGCAATCTCAAATAGAAAATGCTATTAACTTTTGTAAAACACATATAGCTCTTAAAGGAATTATAAATGGTATGAAAAGAGAAGATACCTATGAAATACCTATAATATCAATAAGAGAAGCAATAGCTAATGCAGTAATTCATAGAGATTATACAATAGAAAGCACAGATGTGTTTTTAAATATATTTGATGATAGAATAGAAATAACTTCTCCAGGTTCGTTATTTGGAGATCTAGATATAGAAATGATAAAACAAGGAAGGTCAAATATAAGAAATATATTACTTACTAGAGTATTAAATCAGTTAAATATAATAGAAAATTGGGGCACAGGAATTAAAAAAATTTTTTTAGAATCGCAAAAAAATAATTCAAAAGAACCGAAATTAGAAGAATTAGGTAAAACATTTAGAATTACTATATATAAATGTCGGTGTAAATGTCGGTGTAAATGTCGGTGTAAATGTCGGTGTAAATG
>JAVXNL010000040.1:0-11540 GCA_036645795.1 Clostridia bacterium | reverse complement strand
ATTTTCAATAGTTACAGAGATTTTATTGATTGGCAAGTGTCAAAGACCCGTGTTTGTTAAATAGTAATGTTGTAGAAAAATCAAATCATAATGCTTGCAATATTAAAAAATATGTAGTAAAATTATTGTTAAGCAAGTAGTTAATAAAGAAAAAATAAAATATATAAATAAGTTTTAAGGTGAGGTTTGATATGGAAAATAATAAAGATGAAAAAATAAAAAGTTGTGATTTAGATAATAATATAAAAGAAGATTTACAAATAGATTTATTTGCAAAAGAGGTAAAAGATGCAAAAGATGTGGAAATCTCTAAAAAGGAAATAAAAGCACAAATAAATACTTTAAGAAAACAAATAGACTATCTCAATAAAAAGTATTACGAAGAAGATGAACCAGAAGTCTCAGATTATGCATATGATAGCCTAACTCAAAAGCTTAAAAAGCTTGAAGAATCTAATCCAGAAATTGTAAACAAGACCTCTCCTACACAAAAAATAGGAGGAAAAATCAAAAAAGAATTCTCGAAAGTTGAGCATTCTGTTCAAATGCAAAGCCTTCAAGATGTTTTCTCATATGAAGATATTGAGCTGTTTGTAAAAAAAGTTATGGCTGAATATGGAGAGGATACGGAGTTTATTGTTGAAACTAAAATTGATGGATTATCCCTTTCTTTAGAATATTTACAGGGAAGGCTTGTAAAAGGCTCTACTAGAGGAAATGGATTTATAGGAGAAGATGTGACTGAAAATATAAAGGTTATAGACGATATTCCACATAAATTAAAATCAAATGATACAATTGAGATAAGAGGAGAGGTATATTTATCTAAAAAAGAGTTTGAAAAAATAAATGAAGAATTAGTAAAGATTGGTAGACCACTTTTATCTAATCCTAGAAATGCCGCAGCAGGTACTCTAAGACAGTTAAACGTAGAGCTTGTAAAAGATAGGAAACTAAAGATATTTGTATTTAGTGTGCTAAAACGGAGGAAAAGAGTTTTTAACGGATTCTCAAAGATTAGAATACTTAGATAGTATAGGAATTACTACAATAGCTTATAGAAAAGTATGTGTAGGTGTAAAACAAGTTTTAGATGTAGTAACAGATATTGGCAAAGCAAGAAATACACTTCCTTATGAAATAGATGGTGCAGTAATTGATGTAAATAATTTAAATATACGTGAGGAAATGGGTAGTACAGTAAAAGTACCTAAATGGGCCGTAGCATATAAATATCCACCAGAGCAACAGACAACTAAAATACTAGATATAGTAACGCAGGTCGGAAGAACTCGGTCAAGTTACTCCTATGGCAATTCTTAGTCCCGTACGAATTGCAGGAAGTATAATATCGAAGACTACTTTGCATAATTTTGACTATATAGAATTAAAAGATATACGAATAGACGATACTGTTCTTGTCCAAAAAGCAGGGGATGTGATCCCGGAAGTAGTTGAGGTTTTAAAAGATAAAAGAGACGGTACAAAAAAAGAATATATAAGACCTACTATATGTCCAGTATGTAAGGAACCATTAGAAGTAGAAGAAGATATTGTAGCTCTAAGATGTACAAATAGCGAATGCCCAGCTCTTAGATATAGAAGTATAACACATTTTGCATCAAGAGAATGTATGGATATATCGGGTATGGGAGAAAGTATAGTAGAGCAGTTAATAGACGCAGACCTTTTAAAAGATGTTGCAGATATATATTATTTGAAATATAATGATATAATATCGCTTTCAAGATTTGCACCAAAATCTGCAAGTAATTTAATAAATGCAATAAATGAGACTAAAAGTAATACAATAGATAAATTGATTTTTGGAATGGGTATACGCCATATAGGAAAAAAAGCAGCAAAGAGGTTAGCTGAAAGTTTTGAAAATATTGGGGAGCTACAAAGAGCAGATGTAGATACTCTAAATTTACTTGATGATTTTGGAGAAATAATGGCAAAATCTGTGGTAGAGTTTTTTAATAAAGAAAAGACACTTGAAATTATATCAAAACTTGAATTGGCAGGAGTAAATTTAAAAGGAAATAAAAAAGAATATAAAACAAAAAAACTTATAGATAAAACTTTTGTAGTAACAGGAACTTTTGAGGGGATTTCTAGAAATGATATAGTAAAAATAATTGAGGATAACGCAGGTAAATTCTCGTCTAGTGTATCAAAGAAAACTTCATATATAATAGCTGGAAGCGATGCAGGCAGCAAACTAAAAAAAGCAGAAGAGTTAGGTGTAGAGGTAATAGATGTAAATAGATTACAAGATATGGTAAAAAGCAGTGATGGTTATATAAAAGATAGTAAGTAAGCAAGTTAGGTATAAAATAATAAAAAGCAAAATACATAATACAGAATGGAGTAGATATATGAATCCACTTATATTGAATTTAAAAGAAACAACAAAATATAAATCTATATTAGAAAGCATAACCTCTAACAAGCCCTCTAACATTACTGTTACAGGGCTTACAGACAGTGTAAAAGCAAGCCAAATATATGCTATTACAAAGGACCTATCTAAAAGCTCAATAGTTGTATGTAGCAATGTAGCAAGTGCTACAAGACTAATACAGGACTTGAAATTTTTCAGTGATATAGAAATAGTATTTCTACCTTCTAAAAATATTGAATACTATGATATAGACGCTGAAAGTAAAGAAATTGAAAATGCTAGAATGTATGCAATAGATAAAGTAAAAAGTGGCAAGCTAAATATAGTTGTCACTACAATCGACGCCTTTTTAATAAAGATGTTTTCAAATAAGACGTATGACAATTTGTCAATAAATATATCTTGTAATAGTGTTATAAATTTAACTAGGTTTACAGAAAAACTTGTATCACTTCGGATATGAAAGGGCAGATATAGTAGAAGGAAAAGGGCAGTTTGCAATACGTGGAGCAATAATAGATATATTTACAGTAGATGGAGATTTTCCTTTTAGAATAGAACTTTTTGGTGACGTTATAGACAGCATACGTACATTTGATGTAGTATCTCAAAGAAGTATAGATATATTAAAAGAAATAAAAATATCATATATAAAAGAGGGGTATATAATTAAAGAATCAATAGATAACGCAATTAAAAAGTTAAAGAAAATATGCGATAAAGATGAAATATCACCAACGCTTAGAAATAATTTATTACAAGATATAGAAAAAATAGAAAATGGAATTTTAGAAAATTTGTTAGATAAATATTTTGGGCTATTTGTTGATAAATCAGAGACATTGTTAGATTATGTCTCTGATTATACAATTTTTTTTGATGAAGTATCAAAAAGCGTACAAAAAGCGCACAATTTAGTTTATGAAAATACAGAACAGATAAAAAGTCTTGTAAGCAGAGAATATATATATCCATCTTTTGTTAATTCATATATAAGTATAGAAGAAGTATTAGCAAAATCAGAAAAATATACAAATATATATTTAGAAAACCTAACATTTGATACAAAAATACATGAAAAAAGACAAGTAATAAGTTATAACACAAAAGAACTAAATTTTTACCAAAGACGGATTAGAAGTCTTACTTACAGATATTACAAGGCTAAAGCAAAAAGCAATTTTACTTACTTTTCCAACTATAAAAAGAGTAGAACAAATAAGAAGTTATTTAATAGATAGTGGTGTTCATGTTAAAACATTACCAGGAATAACAGGTAAATTAAAACCAGGTCAAGTATATATAACACAAGGAATATTATCAGGAGGATTTGAATCTTCTATACTAGATTTTGCAATTATAGCAGAACCGGTAAGCGGAGTAAGGACAGAAAAGCAAAAAAAGTATAAGAAAAATGATTTTGGCCAATCAATAAATAGCTTTGAAGATTTAAAAATAGCAGACTATGTAGTACATGAAAATCATCGGTATTGGGCAATATAGGGGCGTTGAAACAATAGAGGTACAAAGTGTTAAGAAAGACTATATTAAAATAGAATATTTAGATAAAGCTATGTTATATGTACCAATAAATCAATTAGATAGTGTTAAAAAATTTATCTGCGATGATGATACAAAGCCAAAACTTAACTCACTTGGGACAACAAAAGAATGGGAAAAAACAAAATATAAAGTTAGTGAACATGTAAAAGAAATTGCAAAAGAACTTATAATGCTTTATGCAAAAAGAGAAAAATTAAAAGGATTTGCCTTTTCAAAAGATACACCATGGCAAAAAGAATTTGAAGATACTTTTGAATATGAGTTAACAGAGGATCAAAAAAAGTCTGTAGAAGAAATCAAAGAAGATATGGAAGATACAAAGCCCATGGACAGATTGTTATGTGGCGATGTAGGCTATGGTAAAACAGAGGTTGCATTACGAGCTGCATTTAAAGCGGTAATGGATGGAAAACAGGTTGCATATTTAGTTCCAACAACGGTATTATCTTTACAACAAACTAAAACATTTAAAAAAAGAATGGAAAAATTCGGCATAAATGTAGAAATGCTAAGTAGATTTAAAACTAAAAAGGAACAAACAGCTATTTTAAAAGGATTGATAGATGGTAGTATAGATGTTGTAATAGGTACACATAGATTACTATCAAAAGATATTTTCTACAAAGACTTAGGCTTACTTGTAATTGATGAAGAACATCGTTTTGGAGTAAAAGCAAAAGAGACTATAAAATCTTTAAAAGAAAATGTAGATGTATTGTCAATGACCGCTACTCCAATACCTAGGACACTACATATGTCTATGATTGGTATACGTTCTATGAGTACGCTTACAGAGCCTCCTCTGGAGAGATTACCAGTTCATACATATGTATTAGAGTATGATTGGAATATAATAAAAGAAGCTATAGAAAAAGAAATTTTGCGCGATGGTCAAGTATTCTACATAAATAATAGGGTTGGAAATATAGAAGAGGTGAGTGCTAAAGTAAGAGAAATGGTACCAAAGGCAAGAGTTGCTTTTGCTCATGGACAAATGAGACCAGAACAAATAGAAAAAATAATGGTTGAGTTTATGAATCATAAGCTAGATGTCATAGTCTGTACAACAATACTTGAATCGGGAATAGACATACAAAATGCTAATACAATAGTAGTAGAAAATGCAGACAAGTTAGGTCTTGCACAACTGTACCAAATAAGAGGAAGGGTTGGACGATCTAGCAGACTCTCATATGCATATGTAACATATGAAAAAAACAAACAATTAAGTGAAGTGTCACAAAAAAGACTTAAAGCAATAAGAGATTTTACAGAATTTGGTAGTGGATTTAAAATTGCTTTAAGGGATTTAGAGATAAGGGGTGCTGGTAATTTACTTGGAAAAGATCAGCATGGTCATATGGCAAAGGTAGGATATGAGATGTATCTAGCTTTATTAGAACGTGCTATAAAAGAAGAAAAAGTGGGGGATAGTAAAAATAATGATATAAAAAATATACAAATGGAGGTAAAAATTGATATTGATGTATCAGCATATATTAGTGATAATTATATACAAGATCCTTTGCAAAAAATTGCTATGTATCAAAAAATATCAGATATAAAAACACAAGAAGAATCTCTAGATTTAATTGACGAATTACTAGATAGATATGGTAACATTCCAAGAGAAACTGAAAATTTAATAAAAATTGTTGAAATAAGAAATATATCAAGAAAACTTGGAATAACTAAAATTTCACAAAAAGGAGGATTTTTAATTTTTGAACCTGGTAATTTAAAATATAGATTGACAAATTTAAAAAATAATGATATACTCTTATCTGTGCAGATAGAGATAAAAAAAATAGAAAAATTATTAGAAGAAAAGGGGTAAAATGATGAGTAAGAAGAAAAATCCAAGCAAAAATACATCTAAAAAACCAGTTGTAAAAGAAGAAGTAGTAGAGCTAAAAGAAGAGAAAAAAGCTACTGAAGATGTAAGCAAAAAAGAAGAAAAAGAAGCTAAAAATGAAACTAAAAAAGAAGTGAAAAATATCGAAAAAAAAGAAGAAAAGAAAAATGAAAAAAAGGTAGAAAAAAGCGAAGCGAAAAAAGAAGAAAAATCTGTAACTGACGAAAAAGCAATGACAAAGAAAATGAAAAACAAAGTAAATGATAAAGTAGTAATTTATTCGATTGTTGCTGGTGTAATAGTAATTGCATTTGCCATATTTGGTTTTTATTTTTATAAATCTAATATGAAATCAGTTGCAAAATTTGATGGAGGAAAATTATCTACATCAGATTATACCGTATATTATAAAACATTTGCTCCAATGCTTGAGTATTATGGATATCCAGCATCAATAATTCCAGAGCAAATAGCAAATAAAGCAGCTGTTGATCAAATAATATTGAAAATGGCAAAGGATGCAAAGGTTACTTTATCTGATGAAGATAAGAAAAAAGTAGACGAGACTTTCAATGATAAAGATAAAGTAAAACAATTCCAAGAACAAGGAATTGATATAGCAAAATTAAGAGATTTATATAGTAATGATTATATAATTACAGCATATATAGAAAAACTAAAAAAAGAAGCAAATAACGACCAAGTAATAGCGTATATAAAATCAGTAGCAGGTGAAAAAGCTGACATGAATGAATATAACACAAGACATATATTATTTAAAACTGCAGATGCAACAGGTGCTCCGTTAGCAGAAGATAAAAAGGCGGAAGTAAAAGCTAAAGCAGAAGAAATACTAAAAAAAGCATTAGCAGGAGAAAATTTCGAAAGCCTTGCTAAAGCAAATACTGAAGATACAGGAACAAAAGAAAGTGGCGGAAAGTTTTCAATGTATATGGATGATAAAGTAATGAAAGAATATGCAGAAGCTGTTAAGTCATTAAGACCTGGTGAAATAAAATCAGTACTTGTAGAAACAGAAGCAGGATATCATATTATATTACTAGAAAGTGTAGTTGAAAATGGTAGAGTAAATAATGATGCTGAAAGAGAAGCATTTGTTGATCAAGATATAAATAAATTAAATGAAACTAAACACTTAGAAGTAGACAAAGATGCGCTTAACAAATTAGTTAAAACTATAACTGGTAAAGATCCAGCTGCAGAAAATAAGACACCAGAAGGCGGAAATAGTAATGGAACAACAAATACAACTCCAGAAACTACAACTCCAGAAAACACTGGTTCACAACAAGTAACAGTACCAGCACAATAGAAAAATAAAAAAAGAATATAGGTGAGTACAATGGATGCAATAATTAGCAGATCTAATGAAAAGGTAAAGTATATTAAAAATCTAAATGAAAAGAAATTTAGACAAAAACATAATTGCTTTTACATAGAAGGAATAAAAGTTGTACAAGAATTGTTAGAAAGTTATAAAGCGATAGACATTTTGTTTATCGCTTATTCTAAAGAGCTATTAATGTCTGCAAATGGCGGAAGTGAATGCTTAGAAAAAGTTAACAAATTTTGTAAAAAAACAAATATGCAATTAATAGAGCTAGATAAAAAGCTATTTGAGTACGTTACAGATACGGTATCTCCTCAAGGGATACTTGTTGTAGTAAGAACAAGTATTTGTGACATAGATAGTCTGTTAGAAGAAAATAAAGATGAAAACATTTTAGTTTTAGATAAAATACAAGATGCAGGAAATATAGGGACAATAATAAGGAACGCAGATGCTTTTGGACTAAGACTTATATTTTGTACAAATGGAACGACAGATATATATTCACCTAAAGTTGTTCGCTCAACTATGGGTTCTATTTTCAGAGTCAATATAGTATATATTGATGATGATGATTTGGATCTAATAATGTATAAGATAAAAGAAAATGGACAAAAAATAGCAATAACACAGATAAAAGATGCTCTTAGTGTAGAAGATGTAGATTATAGTAAAAGATATGCTTTTATACTGGGTAATGAAGCAAATGGTGTAAGTCAAAGATTAGCAAAACTTAGTGATATACATATAAAAATACCAATGAGTAGTACGGTACAGTCTCTTAATGTATCAATTGCTGGAGGAATTTTACTGTACAAACAATACATTTCAAGAAAATAAAATCAGAGACTAAAAATAATAAAAACAAAATTTTTAAAAAATAAAATAAAACAAAATAAAAAACAAAATAAAACAAAATAAACGTATATTAATATAATAAAAAACACATAATAAATTTCAAGTATAGTGGTTTTAAACTATACTTGAAAATGTAAAACTTTGTTATAATTGACAGAGCAACTTGCAAAAGTACAGATATAATTTAAACTATATCTGTGCTTTTATGTATCTGCTAATAGTTATCTTTAAAAAAGCAAAAATAAACAAATAAAAATAAAAAAACGAAAATAAAAAAGTAAAAAAATAAAATAAAAAGTATATATTATATAAAAATACACAAAATATAATTAAACAACTAGAATTGTTTGATAGGAGGTTTTTAATGAAAGTTGTAAACAATATGGCTTTAGCATTAGTTTTAATAGGAGCACTTAACTGGGGATGCATAGGACTATTTAAACTTGATATAGTAGGCTCTTTACTTGGAGGAATGTCATCTATTATAAGCAGAATTGTTTTTGTTTTGGTAGGTATTGCAGGAATATGGGCTTTTAGCTTTTTTAGTAAAGTTTCTTCAAACGATTAAAAAAATATATGCAAAGTGATAGCTTAAAAAATAAGTGTATGGTAGCTAGTTATAACAGGCTACCATACACTTAAAAATTGTTTGAAAATTATATTTTCTTTAAAAGTTCAAGTAATTTAAATTCATATTGTGCATTTTGATTAGTAAATTTTGAATTATTATATATATTACTAATACCAGGAAATACAGTATCTAAATTTTGTAGATCTTCAATATCTTGCTCATTTGGAAAAATAAGACTCCAGAAATTTTTTCCTTCACCTTTACCTAATACTATTTGTATACTATCATAGGTTCCGGCTTCCATATCTATATTTACACTTTCTTTTTTATCATATAGTATTTTTCCTATATTTATTTTTGATGTGTATTCTACTTTTTCTTCTGCTAATGTAGTGTTTGCAATTGCTAATATTTCATTGCTTCTTTTTTTTGATTGTTCTAATAATTCAATTTTAGTTAGAGTGTTAGTAGTATTTTTATTATATTTTATATTGTTTATATATGTATCTACTTTAGCAGCAATTTTTTGCTTTACTAATTGATCTTTTTGCGTATTACTATTTGCAACTACATGTAGTCTTAAAATCTTATTCTTTTGTATGCTTTTAGAATATATGTTTAATACAATATATGTGTTTAATACAATGAAGCAAAAAATAAATATAAAAAATGTTGGGCAGATTTTGGAGTTTTTTATACCTAAATGTTTTTTATTGATATTTAATTGAACTTTATTGGTTATTCCTTTTTGATTATTTTTTTCTTTTTTACTATCCAAATTTATCACCTTTTTCTTTGTTATATAAATATCATTTGTGTATATAAATATAATATACGTAAAAACACTTAAAAGAAATGTCATATAGAAGTAGTATTTATCAAAGGCTGTAGTATTGAAAATTATGTCGTAAGAAAACGATATAATTCTACAAAACTGTATAAAATCGGATAAAAAAATAAATTGACTTTTAGTGATTTGGGTGTTAAAATTTAAGTTAAGGAGGGGAACAAAAGATGAGAAAAATTAAATTATGTTGTTTTACGGTAAACTCAACACATGCATGTATAATAGCAAATAATTTTATAAGTAACCAACTAGAAAATGTAAAAATAATCTATATAAATGAAAAGAGTGAAAAAAGAAAGCTGAAAAATATTATTTCTAAATTCTATAAAAGAATGGATGATAAAATGTTTTATACAGAATGGTTAAATGAAAAAATAACAAATGATTACAAAAACGAAGATTTTGTATTTGTTGTAAATGGTAAAGAAGAGTTTATAGAAAAAGTAAATAAATACTTAGATATAAACGAGGCGAGTGGATATGTTATAAATTGTTATGATATATTTGACATTAAAGTAGAATCAAGTAAGTTAATTAATAAACATGATTATTATATTAATACAACAGGTATTATTAAAGGTGCAATTTTTAATACGAAATAATAGCATAACAATAATAAATTTTAAGTTAGCGCTTAACCCTTACAAAACTGTAAGGGTTAAACGCTTTTTTCCTTGTATTAAAGTATTGCTTAAATAAAAAGAATGGTGTATAATTAATTAAAGATAAAGGAGAATCTATGAAAAAAATATTCAGGTTTATAATGAAAATAGTATTTCTAATTGTGCTTATAGCAGGATGTTTTGCAGCAATTAATATATATGAGGGATATAACATGTATAAAAAGGTAACCAATAAGGTAAGTATAGAACAAAAAGTAAATGAAATAAAGAATGATAAAAATTATTTAAAAGAAGACGATATACCAAAATTATTTGAGGATGCAATTATTTCTGTAGAAGATAGAAGATTCTATAAACATGGTGCAATTGATGTTATATCAATTGGTAGAGCACTAATAACAGATATTAAAAATAAATCTTTGATAGAGGGTGGAAGTACAATAACTCAACAATTAGCCAAAAATATGTATCTTTCAAGAGAAAAGAAATTATCTAGAAAAGTTGCTGAAGTGTTTATTGCATTTGATTTGGAAAAAAGGTATTCTAAAAAAGAGATAATAGGATTATATATAAATATAATTTATTTTGGTGAAGGAAATTATGGTTTAAATGAAGCCTCTCAAGGATATTTTAAAAAAGAGCCAAGCAAACTAAGTTTATACGAGTTAACTTTGCTTGCTGGTATACCAAACGCTCCAAGTGCATACGCATTAAATAAAAATAATGAACTTGCTTGGGAGAGACAAGATTTAGTCATTGATGCAATGTCTAAAAATAATCTTATAAGTAATGCGGATATAGAGTCTATTAGAAAAGAACAAAAAATAAAACAAAAGAGTAAATAGAATTTATATTAAAATATAATAAAATCACTTGGGAAGACTTGAAGGATGTTTTAGGGTGTACTAAAATATATAGTTAAGTACTGAAAACTCGTGCAGGAGTAGATACAATGAAATATTAAGTCGAAAAAAATAGGCGGTGTTTGTAAAAATGAAGGTATTAAGTATAATAGAACCGTGGGGCTCTTTAATAGCAGAAAACAAAAAAATGATAGAAACTAGAAGTTGGACTACTAAATATAGAGGTGAGTTATATTTTCATACTAGTAGTAAAAAAGTAAAATTAAGCGATCCAAAAATTAAAGAGTTAGTTGCACTTATCCCTGATATTGAATTTAAATATGGACATATTATTTTAAAATGTGAATTGGTTGATTGCGTCTATATGGATGAAGAATTTATTGAAAAAATCAAAAAAAATCATACAGAATATATCTGTGGGGAATACAGTGTGGGAAGGTATGCTTGGATTTTAAAAAATGTCGTGAAACTTGAAACTCCTATTCCTGCTAAAGGGCATCTTAATATTTGGAATTTTTAAATTTAATTAAAAGAGTGCTTTGTTATAAAAACCATATTACTGAATACTGATGTTGAAATCGAAATTGCTAAGAGTGTATTTG